>CAYSRI010000052.1:0-9752 GCA_964433405.1 uncultured archaeon
TGAGAACGCTGTCCACAAATCTCTGTTCTCTGTCAATCCAGCTAAACTCCTTTAAGATCTTTTTCTCATAGATTTTAAGATTTTCTAGGCATTCAGAGAGAATTTCCGCTGATTTCAATGCCGGGACGTTTCCCTCCCCCAGTCCGCTTACACAACCTATAGCTTCGCCAACTCCAACAACTTTTCCCCATACAAAGGGCCTGCATTTGGATGGAGGGAGCATCCTTACTTCGGCTCTGCAACTGCATTTAGGTTCTTTTTCGGGGAAGTCATAGGCTTCTCGGAGTGTCTTTATTAGATCTGGCAGTTTATATCCAAAAGCGCCACCAGCTCCAATGTGCCATTCTCCCCCCAGAGGAAAAGCCCAAGCATAGCCGTGTTCTTCGGAATAAGAAAATATGTCTTCATCTTTTTCGTGTCTTTCCAAGAACTGTATGGTTGGCATGAGCCTGTCGTTCGCTATTTTTGGGAGATAAGCCCTTTTTGTTCCTGTTGCGTCAACTATAATTTCCGAATCCGCTTCTTTGAACTCGATACCGCTCCATAGATCCGATAGAAGTGAAAGCTTGTCGATGATGACTACATCTCGGTTTTTCAGCTTTAATCCGTTCATCACTAAATTCTTCGGTCTTACGAGGACGTAATCGTCGAGATTTAGGTCTATCTTTGAGTAAAGTTTTTTTGCCTCGCTGTAGATGAACCCCCAAGCGCATCTGCAGTCCGGAGTTTTTCTTGTATCGAAGATGTTCGCTTTTATCCCCTTTTTTGCGAGAAGGTAGTAGAGATAGGTCCCAGCAACTCCGGCCCCGTATATCTGGATCATAATGAACGTAGATTTTCAATTACGGCTTCTGCAAATTCTTTCGTCCCTACAAGCTTCCCTCCGATCTGTCTGTGAAGATCGTAAGTCACTGTACCTTCTCCGATAGTCATAACCACTGCCTTTTTAATCATCTCACTTGCCTTTTTCCAGCCAAGATATTCGAACATCATTGCTCCTGAAAGTATCTGTGCAGTGGGGTTGACTTTGTTCAGTCCTGCATACTTCGGGGCCGAGCCGTGAACAGGCTCGAAGACCGCGATTCCATCTCCTATATTGCTCCCAGGAGCTATGCCAACTCCACCAACAAGCGCAGCAGCCGTCTCGCTGAGGTAGTCTCCGTTGAGGTTTGGAAGCACTATGACATCATATTCTTCGCTTCTCAGCATTATCTGCTGGAACATGTTGTCTGCAATCCTGTCCTTCACAACTATCTTTCCATCAGGCATTTTTTCGCCCAGCTCTTCTTCAGTTATGCAGTAATCCGAAAATTCCTGCTTCGCAACTTCATATCCCCAGTCCCTAAAAGCCCCCTCAGTGTACTTCATTATGTTGCCCTTGTGCACGAGTGTAACGCTCTTCCTATTGTTTTCAATTGCGTACCTTATCGCCATCCTTACAAGCCTTTTTGTAGCAAACTCGCTTATGGGCTTTATGCCTATACCTGAATCCCTTCTGATCTTAGCTCCAAATTCCTTTTCAAGAATCTCTATTAGCTTTAGGGCTTCCTTGCTACCCTTCGGCCACTCTATACCCGCATAAACGTCCTCCGTTGCTTCTCTGAATATTACGAAGTTTATTTTCTCCGGATTTTTTATCGGAGTCGGTATGCCCTTCAGATAATAGATTGGGCGGACATTCGCATATAGGTCTAGGGTTTGTCTGAGTGTAACGTTCAGGCTCCTGTAACCTCCGCCGACTGGGGTAGTTAGTGGCCCTTTAAGAGCAACCCTGTACTCTTTTATTGCATTCAGTGTGTCTTCGGGAAGATGGCTTCCATAGATCTTATATGCTTCCTCTCCAGCGTAAATTTCAAACCAAACGATTTTTTTTCCAATTAACTCTGCTGCACTGTCCAATACTCTTATTGCTGCAGGAACTACGTCGAACCCTATCCCATCTCCCTTAAAAAACGGTATTATGGGATTATCCGGAACTATAAATTTCCCGTCTCTGTATTCGATCTTTTCTCCCTCTTCAGGCGGTTTGATTTTCTGATACATGGAAAGCGTTCGAACCTGAGAATAAAAGCTTTTCAAATGCTAGGAATCCAAAAGTTCTTCGCAGCTCAGACTATCAATTCGGCTTTTCTGTTTTTTTAGTCATCTCAAGTTCCTTTAATCTTTTTAAAAGGATTTCTTTTATCGCTAACAAGTCTTCTCTCAGCATTTCAAGCTCCTTTATCTTTTCTTCGATCTCATTTAATTTCTTCTCCCCATACTTCAGTGTCAGCTTTATCTGCTCGGTTTCTCCTGCAACGTCGTACATTTCTATCATCTCCTTTATTTCGAGAAGACTGAATCCAAGCCTTTTTCCCCTAAGAATTAGCTTTAACCTGGCCCTATCTTTTTTTGTGAAGATTCTCTGATTTCCGGAAGTCCTTTTGGGTGAAAGGAGGCCTAGTTCTTCATAGTATCTTATCGTTCTTGTGCTGATTTCGAACTCCTTTGCAAGTTCTGAGATTGTATAGGTCTCTTTTTCACTCTTTTGGTTCTTTTTGGCCATTTAAGTACTAAAACCTCTTGAGGAATAAAAATATTTCTGCTTAATAGATGACGTTAACGTTAACGTAAAATTTAAATGTAATTAGTTGAAGAGTTGTTTGGTGACAGTATGCTCGAAAACGATTTCTTGCTTACAGAAGAGGAAGTTAAATTGCGTGAAGAAGTAAAGGAGTTTGCAGCAACTGTAGATCCAGAACTGCTGCGCAAAATGGACAGGAATGAGGTGGACTATCCGTTTGAGTTTATTAAAGCTTGTGCAGAAAGGGGTCTTTTAGGTTTGAGATTTCCTGGAGAATACGGTGGCAGAGGCCTGCCTTGGACAGCCGAAACTGTTGCCCTTGAGGAGATAGGTGTTCTCGGAATGGGAATAGGGTGCGCTTATTCCATGGTGAGCATAGTTGGGGAGGCACTTTACAGATTTGGAAATGAATGGCAGAAGGAGGAATTCCTCAAGCCCATAATAAAGGGCAAAAAGGTCTCCGCCGAGGGTCTTACCGAGCCAAGGGGTGGAAGCGACTTTTTCGGTACGACAACTAGGGCTGAGAAAAAGGGTAACGTCTGGGTCCTAAATGGTTCTAAGAGGTTTATAGCCGGTGGAAAAGTTGCGGACTTCTACCTGATCTACGCAAGGACGGATCCGAATGCACCCGGTCATAAGGCCTTAACTGCGTTCATAGTTGAGAGGGATAGAGGGGTTGAGATAGAGGAACTTTACAACTTAATGGGATTTCGGGGAATGGGAACTGCGAGAATTGTCTTTAAGGATCTCGAGATCCCGAAGGAATACGTTCTGGGGGAGCTGAACAACGCTAGGGTTATTTTTAACAGAATGATGATCCCAGAAAGGCTGACATCTGCAGCCGGTTCTCTGGGTGTGAGAGCTGCGCTTGAGGTTGCCATGAAGTATTCGGAGAAAAGGAAGGCCTTTGGCAGGAAGATCAGAGATTTTCAGGGTGTTAACTTCATGGTGGCAGAGGCCCTCACAAAGCTCGATGCTGCGAGGGCTCTTGTTTATAACGCAGCAAAAGCGGTAGATCTTTACGATCAGGGGAAAACAAAGCTTGATCCCCGCAGACTCGTAAGCGAGGCGAAGCTTTTTGCAACCGAAATGGCTTGGGATGTCGTGAACAAGGCGATGCAGATTCTTGGAGGAATAGGATATACGCAGGTTTATCCGGTGGAAAGGATGCTCAGAGATCTACGTTTGGGTTTGATCTGGACAGGCAGTAACGAGATCATGAAGGTTCTGATCCAGCATGAGGCTTACAATTTAATGGGGATGCCATCCAAGGACAGGGATTTCGAGAAAGACGCGATGGATTGGTATAAGGAATGGGAGAAGGTTTACGAGTGATTTATTTCAACTATTTCTCCTTTTTCGACCGCTGACCTTTCCAGTTCCTCAAATTCCTCGAACTCCTCGACAATCTCCTTTTTAGCTCTTGTTTCCGGGTGCTTGGCAACCATCAGGGAGCAGCAGTCTTCGTAGGGGAGAATTGAAATTTCGTAAGTTCCTATCTTCTTTGCAATCTCTACAATCTCCTCTTTATCGAATCCCAGCAGTGGCGGGAGAACAGCTAGCTTCGACGCGGAATATATAACATTCAGATTGTCAAGTGTCTGGCTCGCAACCTGGGATATGTTGTCTCCAGTCACTATCGCCTTAGCTTTCTCCTTTTCCGCTATCATGTTCGCCATTCTCATCATGCTTCTTCTGTAGACAACCATTCTGAGCTTGGGTGGTACTATTCGGATTATTTCCATCTGGACATCCTCGAATGGTATCATGTAGAGTCTAACGCTCCCCTGATATTCTGCGAGCTTCTCGGCGAGCATTACAATTTTTTTCCTAACCTCTGCAGAGTGCAGAGTTCTGTTGAAGAAGTGAACCAAAACTACCTCACAGCCCCTCTTCATTGCCAAAAAGCTCGCCACCGGGCTATCTATTCCACCTGAGACCAGCGAGACAACTCTACCTGCGCATCCAACCGGTAGCCCTCCGATTCCTTCGAGTCTGTTCGAGTAAACTAAAGCAAGGTTCTCACAAATTTCGACCCAAACTGTAACATCGGGATTTTCCAGATCGACCTTTTTTCCTGTAATCTCCACGACAGCTCTTCCCAGTTCTCTGTTGATCTCTATGGAATTAAGCGGGAATTTCTTATTTCTTCTGGAAGCCGAAATTTTGAAGCTCTCAAATTTTTCTGGCAGCGCTTTGAGAACGGCAGACTTAATTGCAGACATATCAAGCTCAGTTTTGTAGCCAACCCCGAAATATCTTATTCCCGGGGTTTTTATTAGCTTTTCCTCGACCCCCTCGTAATACTCAACTTCGATCCACCCAAACCTCCTTTTCGCTTTGGCAAATCTGCTAATGTTCTCTACCAGCTTCTTCTCGAAAATAGCTCGGTTCTCTCCCTTGGTCCCTATCTCTCCGTAGTGCACAATGCAGATATCCACAAAAAGAGTGACTGCAAAGATATTTAAAGAGTTCTACAGAATTCTGGCATGGATCTTCTGAGTGCAGCGGAGAAGATAAAGTCGATGGAAATTCGGGGAGCTTCTAGAATTGCAAAGTTTGCCGCTGAAGTGATGAAGGAACATGCGTTAAAGGTTAGTGATAACTTTGATGAGGAAATGATGAAAGCTTCGCAGATCCTCCTGAACACTCGTCCCACTGCAGTGAGCTTATACAATGCGATTAATTACATAATGCGGTATACGGGCAATACAACAGAGGAGAAAAGGGCCAGTCTTATTAGAAGGGCCGAGGAGTTCATCGGATGGGTGGACAATGCGCAGAGAAAAATTGCTGAAATAGGGGAGAGGAGAATAAAGGATGGTTCAACGATCCTGACACACTGCAACTCATCCGCAGCGATAGCGGTGATAAAGAGGGCCCATGAAGCTGGAAAAAAGATTGAAGTTTTTGCTACAGAATCTAGACCCAGATGGCAGGGGCATATAACCGCTAAACAGCTGAGGGAGGCAGGAATAGAAGTAACACTGATAGTGGACTCTGCAGTGAGATACTTTATTATCGAGGTTGACTGCGTAATCGTCGGTGCAGACACAATAACGGCGAATGGAGCGCTGGTGAACAAGATTGGAACATCCCAGGTTGCACTCTGTGCTAAAGAAGCAAGGGTTCCTTTTATAGTAGCCGCTGAGACTTTTAAGTTCAGTCCGAAGACAATTTTTGGCGAGCTGGTTTTAATCGAGGAAAGATCGGCAGAAGAGGTTGTTCCAAAGGAGCTTCTAGATCTTGGTGTAAAGGTCAGAAACCCTGCCTTCGATGTGACGCCAAGGAAATACATCGATATCATAATAACTGAAATAGGCGCCATTCCGCCTGAGATGGCATATCTGGTTATAAAGGAAAGACTCGGATACAGCGAGATAAGCCGAGAAGATCTCAAGCTTGATTCGGAGCATTATGAGTAGCTATATATTAGCATAACTCTTATATAGTTGGATGATGATTATCGTTATGGTGTTCAGCAAGCTGCAGTCCGAAGCCGAGATCGTTGTTAGGCATCTGCAGGTCTTAAAAGCAGTGATGGAAAAGCAACCAATAGGGATATTCAAACTCTCTGATCTTCTAAATATGCCTAAACACAGGGTTCGCTACTCGCTTCGTGTCTTGGAGCAATCGGGAATTATTGTTCCGACGCAGTACGGTGCAATGATCAAGGATGAGGGCTATGACAAGATTGAACAATTAAAAACCGAAGTCGAAAAAATAAAAGAACTATTAACCCAGATCGAGGACTTAGTTAAAAATCTATAATTATTCAACGATTTCGGCGAAACCGTATTTTTTCAGAACCTTAGTTATTCTTATCTTTACGTTGTCGTTTATTTTAGCACCAGGTACGAAAACCACGAACCCCTCTATTTTTGCTATTCCGTCTCCCTCACTTCCTACCGCCTCAATCTTCACTTCCCTTACATCGCCAACCTTTACTGGTGGCTTTCCAAACCCAAATTCTTTCAAATCTAACACCTCACTTTCAATTTTGTTAACTTTTGCACGGGAATATTTAAACTTTTCTAAAATTTGAAAAAGGTCAGATTTCAAATGAACCCAATTTTATAAGTTTTCTTGTTTCCTCTTCGAACTTTTTGAGATCTTGCAATCTGTAATCTTCCTCTAAAGCCTTTTTTAATGCCTCAGTATCTGAGTCTATTTTTATCTCTCTGGTTCTCCCGTATCTGCCCTTTGAAACTACTATGGAATTTATTATTCCAAGTGAATCTAGTTCGGACAGCAAATCACTAATCCTGCGCTGGGTTAAGGCTTCAATGCAAACCCTTCCACAGAGCTTTTTGTACACAGAGTATACCTCGCCAGTGGTGAACTTATCCAAATTCTCTGCAAGGAGGGCCATACTGTAAAGGAGTATTTTGGTGTGCAGTGGGAGGGTTCGAACGGTCTCTATCATGTAGTCCGTTTCGATCTTTTTTACGGCCTTTCTAACGTGCTTTATCCTGACTTTTGTGTCTTTTTCCCTTTCTGCTATCTCAGCGCTGACCCTGAGGAGATCTAATGCCTTTCTTGCATCTCCGTTTTCCTGAGCAGCTATTGTGCTACAGAGTTGTATCACTCCTTCTTCCAAAACTCCTTCGTTAAATGCAAGTTCAGCTCTTTGTTTCAGAATATCTTCAAGCTGTTCCGCATTGTAGGGTGGAAAAACAAGTTCTTCTTCGCTGAGAGAGCTAAGAATTCTTGCATCTAAAAAGCTTTTGAATTTGAGATTGTTGGATATTCCGATTAAAGAAACTCTTGCATTCTCGAGATCCGAGTTGATTCGTGTAAGGCTATAGAGTGCTTCCTCGGCCCTCTTAACAAGCTTGTCGATTTCATCAAGAACAATTACCATCTTGATTCCCTTGCTCTCGATTGCAGACTTAACATCTTCGTAAACTTGATCTGTTGGCCAACCAGTCATCGGTACATTTTTCCCGAGTCTCCTTGCAACGCTTGCAAGAACCCTGTAGGCAGTGTCTATAATCTCGCAATTCAAATAGAGTACCAAAACGTTGGCCTTAATCTTGTTACTGATATCTTCGAGATTTTTTATTACGAACTTTACTGTGGCTGTTTTTCCTGTTCCTGTTTTACCATAGATAAAGATATTAGAAGGTGTTCCTCCCTTTATTAGTGGAGAAAGAAGTTCTACAAGCTGCTGAATCTGCTCTTCACGATGTGGCAAGCTTTTAGGTGTATAGCTATGCCTTAGAACATCTCTATTTTTAAATATACTGATGCCGTTTAGAAGATTTTCGAATAAATTCATTTAATCACCTTGTCTTTAATAGATCTTCCCGTTTATAGCTTTTTCGATTTACCATTTTTTTTATTTATGTTTTAATGATATCCTCGAACTTATTCAGCGATTACCTTTTTATTATTTTACACTGAAAAGCAATTTTGCATCCTCAACTATCCGCTCGACTTCATCTATGTTTTTGAAAGGTCTTTTTTTAATGATTTCGGCGGCTTTTGATCCGATCAGAGCTTTTAGCTGTTCTGTTCTTGCTTCATTGACGTTCAGGGGACTTTCAACGGCCGTCACACTTCTGTAACCATAATCAACAACTCTAGCATCAAGAAAGGTGCCTTTTTTGTATTCTCCAATCAATCCTACGAGGATCGGATAGGTTGCTATCTGTCTCGCAAAGCTAATTTTGCCCTCAATTTCAACCTTTAGATCCGTAAGCTTTCTATATTTAGGCAGAATCACGCGGAGCATGGGATTGTCGATTTCTTCCCTTACCTTTTTCTTGAAGGCATTGAAGTATCTTTTATGCTTGAGAAGCCTCCCATAACCTTCTGTTTCCATTGGGGTGCCTGGAAAGATCTTCACCTGCCTTATATTGATCCTGCGCAGAAGAAGATTTCTGTGCATCAGCTCTCTCAGAAATTCGAAGTTTTTCTCAAAAGTTTCTTTGGTTTCCCCCTTCAGGCCAATGACGAAGTTCAATCCCGGTAGCAGGATCGGCAGCCCGTTGTAACCTGGTGAGCGGCCGAATCTGTTCATGAGCTCAATGGCAAACATGACTTCCTCAGCTGTTGCGCACAGCGTGTTTTTCCTAATAACTACTTCGTCTGCACTTTCTAAGCCAAAAGCTGCAACGTTTCCGGGAGTTTGATATATCGCTATTGTCTTGATTATCTCCTTTGATTCCTCGGGATACTCCGCGATCGTTTTTGGATTAACGTTATCCAAATGAAGCGTTTTTATTTTCGGACATTTTTCCCAGATCGCCCTATGGAACTGTTTTAAGGCTTCTGGATTTGGTTTTGGAAACTCATAGTCAAAATCGGCCAAATAGGTGAAAAAGTCTGTCTGTTTTCCCAGTCGAAAATGCCTAACTCCTGCATCGTAAAGGGCCTTAATCTCTGCAACCACGTTTTTTGGGTCTCTTATCCGTAATCTTTGAAACCTCTCGATGCAGAAAGAGCACTTACCCCAGTAGCAACCTCTGTAGGTTTCTATCTCACATATAATGTTCGGGAAATCTGGATGCTGTTTTACAACATCTGCACCGGCTATCAGGAATTTATCGAGATCGAATTCTAGGTCGAAATACTCGCAGAACTTTTTTTCGAATGGAAACTCGAGGACTTCGATCGACACATCTTCGAGTTTAGCAAGGTCATCTTTTGAAAGTTCTAGGCGCATTGGACCTATCAGCACGTTTTTCTTTGCCAGATTAAGTCCAAAGATCTCTTTTTTGCTTAGGGGCTCCCCTCCGATGTATTTCCCGGGAACGGCTATGCCTGCAATGATGAAAAGGTAGTCAAAGCTCTTTGTTTCCTCCCTGAGATTGCGGTTTTCTCTGAAGTTGTCAATCGTTGTATAGACCGTAGGAATTTTGGCTGCCTTCAGGACTCCGTTGATGAACCTTGGATACGGGGAAACAAAAGGAGGAACACCCAGACAGGAGGGCTCGTCAACGTAGCCGTCGAGTATAAGGGCCTTCATCCGCCTTGAATCTTTGCATTACCTCCTATGATCGAAGCTGTGAGTTGTATGTTTCTAATTTCGCATTTGTCGTCTACTATGCTTCTCCAGAGTTTCACTTTGGAAAGAGTTGTGTTTTCGAATACTATACTCTCGCTCACGTCGGAAGAATCGACTTTGCAGCCTTCTCCAATGAATGTATAAGGTCCGATTATGCTCCTTCCGCTGATCTTGGCT
>CAYSRI010000053.1:0-1684 GCA_964433405.1 uncultured archaeon
CGAAAGTCAGGAGCAGGTGATCTGCGTCATTATTTATAAATTTTTTGATAAAAATCCATAAATTTAAAGGATTTTTCAATAATTTTTTAAGGATTAGATAATCTGAGTTTCATGGATCTAGTTGAAGAATTCGTAAAGCTCGTTGGAAGTGCACCATGGTACAGATTGCTCGGAATGGAAATCAAAAGGGAAGAAAAAGAGATCTTTGTTGAGATAAAAGTGGAAGAAAAACACCTTCAGGCTTTGGGAATGGTCCATGGAGGAGCCATAGCGAGCATACTTGATTCTGCAATCGGTCTTAACATAAACAAAGAGCTGGTTGGGAAAGGTAAGCTGGCCATAACTTCGCAGCTCAACGTTCACTATCTGAAACCTGTCTCCGGAGGCAAAATAATCGCAAAAGCTAAACCCTTGTACATCGGTTCAAAGGTCGCCTACCTTCTATATCACTACGCGTAGAGAATGACTCTATATCCATGTAAATCTCATGAGAAGAATTAAAAAGATTGAGAGGAATTGATGTTGATGAACACCTTCGGCCATGTTTTCAGGGTCACAACCTGGGGCGAAAGTCACGGAAAGGCCGTTGGATGCGTTATCGATGGATGCCCGGCAGGATTAAGAATAGATGAGAAGTTTATTCAGGATGAAATGGATAGAAGAAAGCCAGGAGGGGAATTCAGTTCGAAGAGAAAGGAGCAGGATAAGGTAGAAATTCTTTCGGGAGTTCTAGAAGGCATCACAATTGGAACGCCGATTTCGATGCTCATATGGAATACGGACGTTGATTCAAGACCATATGAGGCTCTTAGGACAATTCCGCGCCCTGGGCATGCGGACTGGACTTATTTAGCGAAATTCGGTATTAGGGACTGGCGCGGAGGTGGAAGGGCTTCTGCAAGGGAAACTTCAGCCAGAGTTGCCGCTGGTGCCGTAGCCAAGCTCATTCTAAGAAAATACAATGTAAGGATTTTTGGATACGCCAGGGAGATCGGTGGGATAAGGTTCAACGTTGAAGATCCCGAGAGGGCCTTTGAGATTGCTGAAAGGAGCCCTATAAGGTGTCCCGACCCCAAAAAGGAAAGTGAAGCTGAGGAACTAATAAAAAAAGCTATGTCTGAAGGAGACAGCGTGGGTGGAGTTGTGGAACTGGTAGCAAGAAATGTTCCAGCCGGGCTCGGGGAACCAGTTTTTGGTAAGATAAGTGCATATTTTGCCTACGCATTGATGGGAATTCCCTCAGTTAAAGGATTCGAGATAGGTAGGGGTTTTGAGGTTTCTAAGCTAAAGGGGAGCGAGAATAACGATCCAATCGTGCTGAAGGATGGAAAAATACGTTTTGCAACAAATAACTCAGGCGGAATTTTGGGGGGAATAAGTAACGGCGAGGACATAGTGATGAGAATCGCGGTTAAGCCCACACCTTCAATTTCGAAAAAGCAAAAAAGCGTTGATTATGAGAAGATGGAAGAAGTCGAGATCAGCGTTAAGGGTAGGCATGATCCGTGCATAGTTCCAAGAATAGTCCCCGTAGCTGAAGCAATGGTATCGATAGTTCTCGTGGACTGTATGCTCCTACAGGGTCTGATTCCGAGAAGTTTTGTGGGGAGATCATGATAGAGAGAAGTGTTGAAGTCGATGAAAGGATGAGATGCATTCAGAAAGCTGAAGAGGAGGTTAGAGA
>CAYSRI010000053.1:1735-9723 GCA_964433405.1 uncultured archaeon
GGAGGTGTAATGGCTGTGGTATTTGTGTTTTTGCATGCCCTGTGAATGCTATTGAACTTGGACCTGTGCACGAAATTGCTAAGGGCATGGAAATGCCACCAGTGATCATAGATCATCTAAAGTGCGCTTATTGTGGGATTTGTTATTCTTTCTGCCCTTATAACGCATTTGAATTCTATATAGACGGGAAACATGTGGAAAAATCCACATTGCCGCTCTCTCCCGTGAGGTACACCTACAAGTACGAGAACTGCAAAGAATGTACCCTTTGCTACAAGGTTTGCCCTACGAAGGCGATAAGCAGGGAGAAGTTAGTTGTTAGAAGCAGTATACCAGAGAAAAATGAGGGTTTGAAAGGTTCACTCAAAATTGACAAAAATAAGTGCAATCTCTGCGGAATCTGTGCGGAGTTCTGTGAAGTTTTCAGGATGGTCGAAAAGGAGATTCTTCCTACGGATCTTATGCCCTACAGCGACATTCTGATAGATGAGAGTAAATGCGATTACTGCAAGCTTTGTGAAGAAATATGCCCCGAAAAGGCGATAACGGTAGAGGGAAGGAGAATCCCCTACAAGCTGCCTGAGAAAATTGCAAAGATAACCATAGATCAGAATGTTTGCTCTAACTGCGGTTATTGCGAAGAAATATGTCCTTACGACGCTGCAAAGACTATAAAGCCAATTGAGGGAAAACTAAGCCTTTTCGAGGCTAGGATGGCAAGATGCGATCCCGTTGGCTGTGGTGCTTGTTTGAAGATCTGCAGGTTCAACAGAGTTTGGTATGTTTCTGAAGACAGAAAAAGGGTTTACTTTAACGAGAAATTCTGTATCTACTGCGGTGCATGCGAGAATGCATGCCCATACGATCTAATACTGGTAGAAAGAAAGAATTACTTCACGAAAGAGACTATTTACGATGCCCCATGGCGAAACGCCTGGGAAGATGCTGTTGATAGGATTCTGAAAAAGGAAAGGGTTAAACAGCCTGAGAGAATTTCAATAGTAGAAGCTGTGCAAACTGCTGTTGAAGAAGTCGCCCAGATAGGCGAGAAAGCACAGATTAATGGTGTTGAGAACCTCGAAAAGATTGAGACCCTGCTAAGGAAGGTAAGATATAGAAAAGCTCTCGAAACGGGCGATCTTGATGTGTTCATGAGAGGTGTTAAAAGTGCACTTGGAAAGGATAAGGGGAGTGGAGAGTAAAAGGCTTGAAGGAAGGAAGATAGTATTAGGAGTTACGGGCAGCATAGCCGCGGTGGAGTGTGTTAAGCTAGCAAGGGAGCTTGCAAGGAGAGGTGCAGAAGTTTTCGCGGTGATGAGCGAAGCAGCGCAGAAAATAGTTCATCCCTACGCCCTCGAATTCGCAACAGGGAACAGGGTTGTTACGGAGATTACGGGAATGATTGAGCACGTAAATTACCTTGGAAAGGATGGTTTTGCGGACCTATATCTGATAGCTCCCGCTACCGCGAACACAATTTCAAAAATTGCTAACGGAATCGACGACACACCCGTTACAACCTTTGCCACAACCGCTCTAGGAGCTGGAAAGCCCGTACTGATAGCTCCAGCGATGCACGCAGCGATGATCGAAAACAAAGCCGTCAAGGAAAACATTGAGAAGCTCAGAAAAATGGGTGTAGAGTTTATAGAGCCAAAATTCGCTGAGGAAAAGGCAAAATTTCCGGAAATCGAGAAGATCTGCCTGCACGTTGAGAGAAGGCTTTATTCAAAGGAATTTTTGGGAAAGAAGGTTCTTGTTACCGCTGGACCCACATACGAGCAAATAGATCCTGTGCGTTTTATAAGCAACAGGAGCTCGGGGCTTATGGGAAAAGAAATAGCCCTAGAACTCTGGCGGAGGGGGGCTGAAGTTGTGCTTGTGAGTTCTAAGGACTTTGGAATAGATCTGCCTAACTTCAAGGAAGTTCATGTTTGGTCCGTTAGGGACATGCTGAATACTGTGCTCGAGGAGATCAAAGGATGTAACCTTTTCGTCTCTTCTGCGGCTCCTGCTGACTTCGAGGTTGAAATGCATGATAAGAAGATTAAAACTGCCCCCGAACTCGTTCTTAAACTTAAAGAGGCTCCAAAGATCATAAAAGAAGTCAGAAAGGTTTACAACGGGCACATCGTTGGTTTTAAGGCGGAAACAGGGCTGAGTGATGAAGAGCTGTCTAAAATTGCGAGGGAGAGACTCGAGGCTGACAAGCTTGCTATGGTTGTTGCGAATGACGTTCTCGAAAAGGGTATGGGAACTGAGGACACGAGGGTTGTCGTGGTAACAGCCAAAAGAACCCAGTGGCTTGAAGGCAGAAAAAGCATGGTGGCTCAGAAAATAGTGGAGATCTATGTTGAAGACCTCTTATGATGTTCTGCCCTGCTGCAATAAGCTGCATCTTCAGTCCTCAGATCGATAGGGATCCTCTTAAGTCCGGAAGCATCGGCGTGGGTTTCACGATCAGTAGAGGAGTTTATGCAAAACCGTCTACGGATTTGATGTGGAACGGAAAGAAGATTGTCTTTCCAACCGTCGAATACGTTCTTAGAGAAGTCAAAATGGAAGGGGTGGAGCTTTACTCAGAACTCCCTCTCGGCTGTGGCTTTGGACTGAGCGGAGCTTCAGCCTTGTCTACCGCATTCCTTGCTGAGAGACCTGCAGTCGAACTTTACGATTTGGCTCATGTTGCGGAGGTTGTGAATCTCACGGGACTTGGAACTGTGGCAACCCAGGTTTTTAGCGGCCTCGTTATAAGGAAGACCGCCTCATGTCCATCTAACATAGTGGTTGAGAGGTATAATTGGAACTACGAGCTTGATTTCCTTTCAATAGGAAGCATTTCGACAAGTGAGGTGCTTTCGAAAAGAAAGGACATAGCCGATATCGGGAAGAAATGGCTGAAGGAATTTATGAAAGAAATAAGCCTTAAAAATCTTTTCAGGTGCTCCAAGGGTTTTGCAGAGGAAACTGGGCTTATAGAGCCAGTAAGGGACTTAGTCGAGGCAGTTGAAAGCGCTGGAGGTATGGCTAGCATGGCTATGCTTGGAAAAACAGTATTCGCCTACAAGGGCTATGAGGCTTTGAGGGAATTCGGAGAGCCGTTTAAAGCCAAGATAGACTGTTGCGGGGTGAGGAAGGTTGAAGGTAGCGGCAATTCAGTGCAGAATTGGCGATCTTGAAAGTGCGGAAAGGTTATCTATTGAAGCAGTCGAGAAAGGGGCTGAGATCCTTCTTTATCCAGAGTACTTCTCTTATCCGGTTTTCTCGCTCGAGCTTGGGGAGAGAACGCTACATTTTTTGCAAAGGATAAGCAAGGAGTACGATGTGATCACTTCAGGGAACGTGGTTTTAAATGCAGAAAAACTGACAAACAGGGCCTTTATTTTTGATTCAGGAGATGTTATAGGCTACCAAGATAAGGTGCATCCAACTAGGACAGAGAAGGCATTCGGTATAATTCCCGGGGAAAGGCTTAACTTCTTTGATGTCCGAAAAACAAGGATTTGTGTTCTGGTTTGTGCTGACATCCTCTACCCTGAACTGTGCAGAATAGCGGGGCTTAGAGGAGTTGAAATAGCCCTAAATCCAGTTGTTTCCTTTAAGCACTCTGAGCTCCCTGGAGAGAACCTAAGATATTGCCTTTACTTTTCAAGGTCCTTTGATAACTGCTATGCTATCGTTAAGGCAGGCGGATTTGGCAGAACTTTTGCGGGTACCGAGGCTGTGGGAAGAAGCCTTATTGCAAGCTTTGACGGAGTGCTTGCAAAGGCAAAGAGTGAAGAATATGAAGAAACAGTTGTTGCTGAAGTAGATCTGGGCAGAATAAGGGCCTACAGGCAGATAAATTACTCTCTCATAGAAAGGAATGTCAAGGCATACGAGGATTTGCTTGAGAAAAATTTATAAATTTTACAGAGATTGTTATTGAAGATTGGTGGAGGCGTTTTATATGATCAGTGAACCGAAACCTATAGAGGTTCAAAAGCCGAAAACTTCAATTGGACTTGAGGAAAATGTCGCAGGACTTCTTTGCTACCTGCTTACTTGGGTAACCGGGCTAATATTTTTACTTTTGGAGAAAGAGAACAAGTTTGTGAGATTTCATGCGATGCAGTCTTTGGTGACGTTTTTGAGCCTGATGGTAGTTGTATGGATCCTCTCGTTTATCGCCATGTTTGTCTTTATTCTCGAGCCATTGGTATGGATAGTGAACTTAGTGATACTCGTTTTTTGGATTGTTGGGATGATCAAGGCGTATCAGGGAGAGACTTACAAGTTCCCCGTCTTTGGAAACATTGCGGAGAGTCTTTTGAAATAGAAAAATTTTAATTTATTTTTTTCGGAATTCCCATTCGCACCAGAATTCTTTTGGCTTCTTATCAGGTGGACAGACCTTGCAAACAACTTCAAATTCGCCGCTCAACTCTTCGGCAAAGCTCTTAAGGTATCCGAACCTGACTTTTTTGCATGGAAAGATTTCCAAACCCTTTTTCAATCTTGCTTCCTGACTCTTACAGCTTACAACCCTGAATATCTTTTTAAGCTCTCTCGCCTCGATCTTGGCCAGAGAGCTCCAGCAGTTTGCATCTATTTCCGTGGCTGCATCTGTCCCGAATTTTTCCTCTATTCCCAGAAAATAGAGACCGTCGACTCGCCAGAGGTTCCTGACCTGGAAGAAAAGAAGGTCCATGATTCTTTCGATCTCAAGTTTCCGAATTCTTCCGCGATCCTCAGACTCGGAAATCTGCATAGAGAAAATAGCCTTGTGAGTAAAAAATTTTGTTAAATTTAACTCCTTAACTTTTTGACCACAAAAATATTAACTTTCGGAGAACTTTCATTATGCTATACCTCGGTATAATTGGATATCCAATTTCACACTCAATCTCGCCTAGAATACACAATGCAGTTATGGAGCATCTTGGCATAGATGGTATATACCTTGCGTTCGAGGTCAAACCCTCGAATTTAAAGGATGCAATTTTTGGTGCCAGAGCATTGGGCTTTACAGGTCTAAATGTTACGATTCCGTACAAGGAAGAAGTCTTGAGGTACGTTAAGCCTGTAGGAGAGGCGAAACTGGCTGTTAATACGATCGATCTCAGGAAAATGGAGGGTTACAACACCGATGTTTACGGCGTTGAAATGGCTTTTAAAAATGCGGGAATAGAATTAAAAGAAAAAATTGCACTAGTGGTCGGCGCCGGTGGAGCTGGGAAAGCTATAGCTCTAGCAATTATGAAGATGGGGGCCAAAGTCGTTATTACGAACAGAACAGAAACCAGGGGACTCAAGGCTGTGAGGGAGCTCCGTGAATACGGAGAATGCATCTTCTATCCCATGGATAAGATCAGAGATCTAAAAGTCGATTTAATTGCAAATGCAACTCCACTTGGGATGAAGGGTTTCTCATCTGAAATTCCTGTGCCCGAGGAGATTTTGAAGCCTGGAATGATTGTTTTCGATGCTGTTTACAATCCAGTCGAGACTCTGCTTGTTAGGAAGGCAAAAGAAAGGGGATGCAAGGTCGTAAGCGGTCTGGATATGCTGATCCATCAGGCTGAAAAGGCCTTTGAGATCTGGACGGGTATAAAGCCGCCAGTCAGCCTGATGAAAAGGGTTGCAATTGAGACTTTAGAGGTTCAGAAGGAAAGTCCATAAGATATACCAGGAGGAGAAGGTTAAGAAGGACAGGGCGATCCAGTCCTTTGCCTTTAGCTCAATTCCGAGTTTGGGAAAGATGAATTTCTGGACGTAGATCAGCAGGACAAGGATTATTATTCCGAAAGCATCTCTCTGCCTAAGATCTTGGGTAACGAGGAAAGAAATCAGCCCTGCAAACGCTCCAAGGATGATTGGGATTAATGTTTTTTTCAATTCGGCATCCATTTTTTCACCTGAAGGAGGCCCTCATCGAAAGCAGTTTTGGCATTGGGAGTGGAAGGAAGGGTTTACCCTCGTTTTCCTTCCTCAGAATTTCGTTGAGTTCTTCAACCGTGACCTGAATTCTCTTCTGCTTTTCCAGGGTTGATTCACTTCTAACTGTCACTGTGAGCTTTCCCTCTTTTACTTCTTTTTCTCCGAGTACCACAATGTAGGGTATCCATTCCGTATTCGCATCCCGAATCTTCTTGTTCAGCGTCTCATTTCGGTCATCCACGTCTACCCTTGCCTTAATTGAATCAGCGATTTTCTTTGCCTCCTCAAGATACTTTTCGCTTACCGGAATTATGCGCACTTGCGTGGGTGAAAGCCATACTGGGAGCATGGGGGGCCTTTTTGCCTCGAGCATGAACTTTGCCTTTTCAAGCAGTGCGTAGATAACCCTTTCTATCGCACCGCTCGCTGAGCAGTGCAGGATCAACGGGGTTTTTCTGCTCCCGTCAGAATCTACAAAGGTTATTCCGTATCTCTCTGCATTCTCCACATCGATCTGCACCGTGGATAGTGCTGAAGCTTTTTCGAGTGTATCTACGAAGTTGAACTCGAATTTAAGCACGAAGTAGAAAAAGCGGTGGTCCCACATTTCCAGCAATATTGGTTTTTGAAGAACTTCTGCTATTTTCGTCACAAAATCCTTGTTCTGCTCGAAGAAATCCTTCGTAATTCTTATTGCAACTTCGTAATCTCCTGGCAAAATCCCTATCTCGCTTAAAACCTCGACAGAAAGCTTGTACTGCCTAAGAAACTCTTCCATGGCCTGATTCATATCTTTCACGATTGTGTGCATGTCGGGCATCGTAAAAGCCCTAAGTCTGCGCAGGCCAACCAGTTCTCCCCTCTGTTCCTTTCTGAAGGAATACCTAGTCAGTTCATAGATCTTTAGCGGGAGGTTTTTGTAGGTAATAGTTGCATTGGAGAGCATCAAAAACTGTCCAAAACAAGCTGCAAATCTCAGGAAGAATTCTCTTTTGTCTCCTTGGAGAATGTACTGCCTTGCGGGGAACCTTTCGAGGTATTTACGCAGGGTTGGGTGGTTCCTGTCGTACATAATTGGCGTCTCAACTTCCATTGCGCCGTATTCGACACATTTCTGAGTAACGAAGCGCTCTAAGAGACTCTTTATTAGCCTACCTTTTGGATAGAATTTTATATGCCCGGAATCGCTTGCTCCTTCGTAGTCTGCAATTTCTAGCTTCTGCATGAACTCTACGTGAGGTGGAATTGCATCAACAGCCCTCCTTTTCTCCATCTCATATTTTGCGAATTTCCTGAGATTTTCAAATCCAGTAAAATCGAAATCTTCGACTTTAACGAGGTTTCCATCTGGTTTCAGTATAAACCAGTAGCTGATAACCTTCTTTTCGTCCTTTAGAGCCTTTGTGACTTCGGCTTCCTCTTCACTGCGTATTTCCTTCGAGAGCTCGCTGAGCGGATGACCTTTGCAGGAGATTCTGAAAGCCTTGTACCAGCCAAAAGGAGCTCTTTTTACCTCAAAATCCTTTAATTCAGCCTCAAGTGCTCGCAACAAACTGATCGCAGTTTCCGAGTCCGCAAGATTTGATGACAGATGAGCATAAGGATATATGAGGATCTTTTTAGCCCCTATTTTGCTTGCAACGTCTTTAATCTCTTCAGCAGCTTTTTTAACGACCTCTTCGTTATCTACCTTTTCTACAGAGGTAAAAACGACCAGAACCTCATCAATTCTATCTCCCCTGCCCTCGAAATCCTCAGCAAGCTTTGTTTTCTCTTTCACTTCGTATTCTATGTAGTCCGCGTGAATCAGCAGCAGTCTCATGCAAGGCAAGACGCAGGGGGAAAGATAAACTTTTCCTAATCCAGTATGTTGTAGAGCGTATCCCTCTGCTTCGGGATTCTTCCAGCTCTGATTATCAGTTCCTTCAGCTCCTCAGGGCTCAAAAATTCTCCACTTGTTGCTCCAGCAGATTTTGAAATGATTTCCTCTATTAAAGTCCCACCGAGATCGTTTGCGCCAAAGTTAAGCGAAGCTTGAGCCAGTTTGATACCGAGCTTTACCCAGGAAG
>CAYSRI010000054.1:0-7441 GCA_964433405.1 uncultured archaeon
TGTGCATTTTGCTAATCAAAAAGTGATGCCCTCTCTCTTAGGACAAAATATTTATATATTTTCTGATTGGCACAACAGAAAGGTGATCAAAATGAAAATTCCGGCAAGAAAGCTTTCAAGAAAAACGGTTGTATTAACCGATGGAACAGTTGTAGGAACCCTTTACAATATAACTGTGGATTTCAAAACAGGAGCCTTACTAAATTTGGTTGTTAAGCCAACCAACGAAATACCCGAACTTAGGAAAGAAGAAGACATGTATATAATACCGTTTGAGTGCGTTCATGCCCTAAAAGATTACATTGTGATTGATAAAAAGAAGCTGGGAGCGTGAGGGACTACATTTTCCCTCCAATAATTCTGCCACTTTTTTTGATTCTCATTGTCGTTCCTTTTTTGATACTGGTCTTTGTTTTCGCTGGTTCGGCCGTTTTCAAACTTCTGTTCGGGGTCGGGAGCGACAAAGCGCTTCTACTGCTAGGAATGATAGTATTTGGCAGCCTTATCAACATCCCAATATACGAAAGAAAAGGGATCGAGCTCATTCAAAGATACGAAATTTTTGGCTTCATATATTCTGTTAGAACCAAAAAAAAGCTAATTGTAGCGGTGAATCTTGGCGGATGCGTTATACCCCTTATACTCTCAATGAAGCTACTTTTAGACGTGTACGATTTAATTTCACCCTTTTTACTGATTGGTGCCCTTTTATTATCATCTATAATAATTTACGGTTTTGCTAGACCAGTTGTAGGAGTAGGCATCGTAATTCCAATGTTGATTCCACCTGTAGTTGCAACGATTGCAAGCTATATTGCCTTAATGCTATCCGATGCTCCGCTCATACTATTACCTAAGCTTTCATTTATTGTGGGAATACTTTCTACTGTTTTCGGTGCAGACATACTACATCTTCGAGACCTTGAGAGAATAGGTTACGGTGTTATAAGCATCGGCGGTGCCGGAACTTTTGATGGAATATTCCTCACCGGGATCTTTGCTGTGCTTTTTTCGGTTCTTCTAATCTAAAAGATCCCTGACTGCCTTTCTCACTGCTTCTTCACTCCCAAATTTTGGTTTCCATCCCAGGGCCTTTAGCTTTTCTACAGAAAGCAACATCACTGGTACGTCGCCTTTCCAGCCTCTATCACCACCAGTAAACTTAAACATTGGATTCAACCCCATTTCCTCCGAAACTATCTCCGCTATTCTCCTAACTTTAATCTGGTCTTCAGAGCCTATGTTGAATATATTTACCTTTTCCTCTGCCTTCAAACCCGAAAAAATAGCAGAAACACAGTCATCTATGTAAATGTATGATTTGTTCTGCTCCCCGTTTCCCAAAATTTCAAGTTCGCGAGGATTATTCTTCAGCTTTTTTATAAAGTCGAAAATAACACCATGGGTGCTCCTTTTCCCGATGACGTTAGCGAATCTGTAAATATACGCCTGAAAATCAAACGTATGGCAATAAGACTCAATCAGAGCCTCGCAAGCTAGTTTAGATGCTCCGTAAATGCTTATCGGATGCGCGGGGTAATCCTCAGGAGTGGGTATCTGTTTAGCTTCACCGTAAACTGTCGAAGTTGACGTGAAAATGATTTTTCTAACTCCTGCTTTCCTCATGGCTTCAAGGAGTCTGTAAGTGGCCAGAACGTTATTTCGATAAATCTCTTCGGGCTTTTCTGCTCCCACCCTAACATCGGGATTAGCTGCTAAATGCCATACTTCATCCGCACCTTCTAAATAGGTCAAGATGGAATCTTCTGCAAGATCTACAACATAGAGTTCAGCATTCTCGTTTACAAACTCCCTTCTGCCGCTTGAAAGATTGTCCAGAACGACGACCCTGTCCAATTCAACCAGTCTGTCTACCAAGTGGCTCCCAATGAATCCTGCGCCACCAGTCACAAGAATCATCAGCAAAGCTTTTATAGGTAGTTGATATATACTTTTTTCACTTTGGGAGGTGATAGAGTTGCTACCGAATCAAATGGTTAAGTCCCTAATCGGGAAAGTGATCAGAGTGGAAATGAAAGGCGAAGAGCACGAATTAGTTGGCAAGCTAGAAGGAGTGGACGAATACATGAACCTTTTCCTGACAAACGCGATGGAATACAAAGGCGATGAGAAGCTAAGAAATCTTGGAGAAATAGTGCTAAGAGGTAACAATGTAGTGATTATAAAGCCACAAGAATGACGGATTTCCAAATTATAGATACCAGAGAAGAGATTCTAAAAATAATTGAACAGAAAGGGGAGATTTTACAGAAGGATCTTTGGAAAGAGCTTAAGATAGATAGCAGCAAATGCTCGAGGATTCTCAGAAAACTAGAGAAGGAGGGTTTGATCCGAAGAGTTGAAGTTGTAGTTGACGGTGTAAAGACATTCAAGATCGTATCGTCGAAATTCGAAGAGAAAAAATTGGAAGAAGAAAAACTCGACCTGAAGACAGTGATGGATAGAATGGAGCGGGTTGCGAAGCTTCCTCCCTGTTACGGTTGTTTAGAGCTTGAATGCGAAGCTGAACGATGTTTAAAGCTTGAAGTTTGGTTTCTAAAAGTTTGTAAGTTTGGATAGATATTTTAACTTAAAGGAATACTAATGGTGAAGATGGACGAATTAAAAGATTTGCTAGGTGGTTTGGAATTTGAGGACACAAGAGAAATAAAAGTGCCTGAAAGACTGATTGATCAGGTTATCGGCCAGGATCATGCCGTGGAAGCCATAAAAAAGGCTGCAGTCCAGAAAAGACACGTGATGCTCATAGGTTCACCGGGAACAGGAAAATCCATGCTCGCAAAAGCCATGGCAGAACTTCTTCCAAAAGAAGAGCTCGAAGATATTCTGGTCTATCCAAACCCTCAGGACCCAAATCAGCCAAAGATCAAGCTTGTACCTGCAGGAAAAGGTCGCGAAATTGTCGAAGCCTATAAGGAAGAGGCAATGAAGAAGGCGCAGGCGAGAAATCTCATGATATTCACCCTGATTTTAATGGTCGTTCTCTACGTAGTAATAATGGATCCAAGGAATTTCATCTGGGGTCTGATTGCAGGAATACTGCTTCTCATGGTCTCTAGATACTTCATCCCGAGAGAAGAGCGGAACGTACCGAAGCTTTTGGTCGATAACTCAGAAAGAAAGACTGCTCCATTTGAAGACGCGACCGGAGCCCACGCTGGAGCCCTCTTTGGCGATGTTCGCCACGATCCATTCCAGAGCGGCGGGCTCGAGACACCAGCACACGAGAGGGTTGAAGCCGGAGCAATTCATAGAGCTCACAAGGGTGTGCTCTACATAGACGAAATCAACACCCTGACAATAGAATCCCAGCAAAAACTGCTCACAGCTCTGCAGGACAAGAAGTTTCCGATAACAGGACAGAGCGAAAGAAGCAGCGGTGCAATGGTTCGAACAGAGCCTGTGCCTTGCGATTTCATTCTAGTTGCAGCAGGAAACCTCGATGCCCTTATGGGCATGCATCCGGCGCTTCGAAGCAGAATAGAGGGCTATGGCTACGAAATCTACATGAACGACACCATGCCAGACACACCTGAAAACAGGCAAAAGCTTGTCAGATTCGTTGCCCAGGAAATCGTAAAAGACGGTAAAATTCCGCATTTCGACAAATTTGCGGTAGCTGAAATCATAAGAGAAGCCATGAGAAGAGCTGGCAGGAGAAATCATCTAACTCTCAGGCTTAGAGAACTCGGAGGTTTGGTAAGAACTGCTGGAGATATAGCAAAAAGCGAGGGGGCCGAAATCGTCAGACTCGAGCACGTTCTAAAGGCGAAGAAAATTGCAAAGACCGTCGAAGAGCAGCTTGCAGATAAATATATTGAGAGAAGAAAAGACTACAGGCTTTTCCTCTCAGAGGGCTATGAAATTGGCAGAGTCAACGGCTTAGCAGTTATTGGAGAATCTGCAGGAATTGTTTTGCCAATAATTGCAGAAATAACACCAGCAATGAGCAAATCCGAGGGGAAGGTCATCGCTACCGGCAGACTTCAGGAAATAGCAAGAGAGGCAGTTATGAACGTATCCGCGATTATAAAGAAGATCATCGGAAAGGATATTTCGAATTATGACGTGCACATTCAGTTTGTTGGCACTTACGAAGGCGTTGAAGGTGATTCTGCCAGCATAAGCGTGGCAACAGCAGTTATTTCGGCAATAGAGAACATTCCCGTTGATCAGTCCATAGCAATGACGGGAAGTCTCTCTGTGAGGGGGGACGTGCTTCCGGTGGGCGGAGTAACTCAGAAAATAGAAGCGGCAAGTCAGGCAGGATTAAAAAAGGTGATAATCCCGAAAGGGAATGCTGATGACGTCTTGCTTGACGCTGAACATGAGGGGAAAATCCAGATAATTCCTGTTTCTAGAATCGAGGAAGTGCTGGAACACGCGTTGGCAGAAAACGAGAAAAAAATAAAGCTGATCGAAAAATTCAAAGAGTACTCCTATGCCCTTGTAAGCTGAATGAACCATTTTTTGAGCATATCAAACTGCTCATGTGTGTTAACGATCTCACATTCCATAGGGCTCTTGAAAAAGAAAGCCAGTTCTTTAACAACCCCACTTATTTCTTTTTTCTTCGCTAACAGTAGAAGTCTTGCGATGTCCAAAACCAGGGGACTCGCAACAATAGCATCGATTGCATCCCAGATGAAGTAGAACTTCATCAGCCTACCTAAAAATCCTCTAAAGTGGACAAAATCGAATGCTGTTTTGTTGTCAACGAGGCTTGGGAAAAACTCAATTTCGGTGATGCTGAAAGGAGCGTAACCGAGTGCTTTTTCAAGAACTCTGTCTTTACTCACGATCTTGCTCTCCTTGTTGTCCTTCGCAGAAAGTACTTTTCCATCATAATCTCCGAGAATGTTGTAGCTCATCCAGCCTTCAACCCTCAGATTTCTGTAAGCAAACATCGGCGCCAGGGTCGTCTTAACGAGCGTTTCTCCAGTTTTTCCATCATTACCTGCATGCGGAACATCGTTCTCTTCTGCAAGCTTTTTTAATGCTGGAAGCGACGATCCTATGCTTGGGGTGAAGTTTGCATACGGTAATCCCTGCTTTATGGCTGAATAAGCATAAAGCATGCTGGCAGTTGCAAATTCTTTTCTGTCCTCATCTATCATCTGCTCGAAGCCCTCGACAGTTGTGTGGAATTTTTCGCTGAACTTTGGAAGAGGTTCGGTTGAGGCTACATTTATAACAACGGTATCCTTGTCGGCAAACTTTCCAATGTCTTTAGAAATCCTGCTCACAATCTCTTTCAAACTTAATTCCTCTTCCTCAAGAGTTTTAATCGCTCCAAGGCCTTTAATACCGCTTCCACAGTTCAAAGCTGTTCCTTTACATGCAACAACTTTTGAAAGATCCTCCTTAAGGTGGTCAAGTAACTCGTGGTCGAAATGTCTGTTCTGTTCCCAGTGATCCCTCAAAGCGACGAATGCATTGGGGAGCAGACGAATTTCGTGACCGCCAAAATCAAATCTAAAAGGTACGATCTCTTCAAGAGGATCAAAAAATGGCAAGGCAGTAACGAGGCCAGTCCTATCCACAACTCCATTCTCGATCAATTTAGCTCCCGCCATTGCTGTGGTTGAAACTATTCCGTAAGCTCCAATGAGCCATATTTTCATTTTCTCACCCTGAAGTATTCCTTTGCATTCTCACTTGCCCTTGCCACAAGTTCAACAGCGCTTTCGACATCACTCATGTCCACAACTTCTACTGGACTGTGTATGTACCTAGCCGGAATACTCACAACTCCCGCCGGGATCCCAGATTTTGTAAGATTTATTGCAGTTGCATCAGTTGTACCGCCTTCAGCGACCTCAAGCTGATATGGGATTCTGTATTTCTCAGCAGTTTCCTTAAGCCATCTGAACACGGGCTGGGACACGATCAGCCCCCTCCCGGATGCATCAATGACAGTTATAACAGCACCCTTTCCCAGCACAATGTCCATCTGAGCGCTCTCGCTTCCTGGGAAATCTGCTGCAACGCATGAATCAATTGCAATTGCAACGTCAGGATCCAAAGCAAAAGCAGAAATCTTGGCACCTTTTAAACCAACTTCCTCCTGAACAGTGGCAACGAAGTGTAGTGTGAGATCACTCCTGCTATTCTTAAAGGCCTCAATGGCCACAGCAACTCCGACCCGATTGTCAAAGGCCTTTCCAGTAATTCTTCTGTTCGCAAGTACTGCGACCTCCCTATCAATGGCAACTGGAGTACCGACATCTATACCTAAGCTTAGTACGTCCTCTTTACTCTTGGCCCCTACATCGATGAACATGTCGCTTATCTCAATGGCCTTCTTTCTTTCTTCGTCCTTCATCAAATGCGGGGGTTTACAGCCAATGACGCCATAAACTTTCTGTTTTCCATACAAAACCACTCTCTGGGCCAGTGCTATCTGGGAGAACCAGCCTCCGATCGGTGCAATTCTGATAAAACCCTTATCATCTATCTTCTTAACAACAAAGCCTATTTCATCCATGTGAGCGGCGAGCATTAGCTCGAATTCGCTCCCATTTCTTGTTGCCATGAGATTTCCCATCGAATCCAGCTTAATTTCATCAGCGTAGCCCTCAAGTTCGGCTTTAATGATATCTCTGATCTCATCCTCAAAACCACTTATACCATGAGCATTGCTGAGTTTCTTTATGAGATCGATCATACGATCACCTCGTTCTCAATCGAATGTCTTTTCGCCAGATCCTCTTCTTTTAATTTCTTTCTTTCCATTATTTCTGCGATTAGAGAGTCAAAAAATACCATTGACGTGAGCTCGAAAACCGTTCCCAAAGGAGCGATGTTTGCTATTTCCTTTCCAAATTTGCTTTTTAGGAGTATTGCTAGATCTGAGAGTTTTGCAAGTGTTGAATTTTGTGATGAAGTTACAGCAATGACTTTAGCCCCAAGTTCTTTCGCCTTCCTGGCAATCGCAACAACATAACCTGTCTCACCGCTACCCGAGATTGCCAAAAGCAAATCATCCTTTCCGATCCGGGGCGTTATGGTCTCGCCGAATACAAAAGTACTGTAACCTAGATGCATGAGCCGCATTGCGAAGGCTCTCGCCACAAGTCCACTTCTCCCTATGCCAACAACGAAAATGGCTTTGGATTTATCAAAAGACTCGATCATTTCATCGATCTTCGCCCGATCAAGGTTTAAAGATTGGATATTTTCAGTCATGAGCCCTATGAACCTGTCCATGAAAATGGCATTTCGAAAGGCTTAATAAGCATATCCAAAATTCGGATTATGATTGATGTTTTGATAATTCTCACGGTCATTTCTGCTTTTTATATGGCCTGGAATATCGGTGCAAATGATGCTGCAAACTCAATGGCAACCTCTTATGGCAGTCGAGCCCTAAATTTAAGACAAATAATAATCATTGCGGCTGTCTTGGAATTTCTTGGTG
>CAYSRI010000054.1:7451-9656 GCA_964433405.1 uncultured archaeon
TTTGGCAAAAATGTTGTAAAGACAATCGCCAAGGGTATAGTTCCAATAGAGGCTCTTGATCCACACTTGGTCGTTTACGGAGCGGTTGCGGCCCTTCTTTCTGCAGGGCTCTGGATTACTATTGCAACCTATCTGCATTTGCCCATCTCCACAACTCATTCAATCGTTGGAGCAATGCTCGGATTTGGAATCGCTGCCGTTTCGCAGGGCCATTTAAGTCTGAATGCAATAAAGTGGGATGAACTAACTAAAATCATGCTCAGCTGGCTGATCTCCCCAATAACAGGTGCTATTTTAGCTTTCTCCATATTTTCTCTGATAAGGCTCATCCTTTTCAGAAAATTTCACTATGAAAAGGTTGAAAAGGTCTTCAGATACCTGCAGGTTTTCACAGCATCCTACGTCGCCTTTGCCCATGGAAGCAATGATGTTGCAAATGCCGTTGCACCACTAGCCCTCATTTTCGGACATAAAGTTGGAGCTTACTATGAAATACCTATAGAGATAATGGCTTTTGGCGGTCTCGGAATCGCAATTGGCGTTACCACATGGGGTTATAAAGTTATTAAGATGGTTGGTGAGAGGATAACACAGCTAACATACACAAGAGGATTCTCAGCAGAATTTGCAACTGCTACAACTGTACTTGTTGCCTCAGCCCTAGGAATGCCCATTTCGACTACACACACACTAGTTGGTAGCGTTATCGGTGTAGGACTTGCTGGCGGACTGGCGGGTGTAAACTTGAATGTGATCCAAAGGATTATATTCTCATGGATCCTAACGCTTCCGATCTCTATGTTGCTCTCTATAGGCATATATACGATACTGGTGGTGTTCGTATGAAGTTCTTTAGATCAGTTGGGCAGGTCTTCGGCTATTCGCCCTTCCCGACACTCGTAAAGCATGCAGTTCTCTGTGGGAGAGCGGTAGGAATTTTGCAAAAGCAGTTTGAGGCCTACGAGAATGAAGATTTCGATCTCGTTGAAAAGTACAGGGAAGAGATCGATGAGCTTGAAAGCCAAGCAGATGAGTTAAAGGAAGAAGTTAGGACGCACGTCACGAGGTCCATGATTCTTCCCATTGATAGGCAAGACCTGCTGGAGTTTCTGAGGGTCCAGGATGAGATAATCAATAACTGCGAACACGTCGGACATATGCTGACCTTCAGAAAAGTTAAATTGGGTGTGAATGTAGCAGGGGAATTTAAGATCTTACTGGCCAAAATACTGGAGTGTGTTAACGAATACGAGAGGATGGTTGAACATATCAACACCCTAGTGGAAACTTCTTTCGACAAAAAGGAGATTCAGATAATACTGGAAATCATCCAAGAAGTCGAAAGTCTGGAACATGAATGTGACCAAGTTCAGATAAAGCTTCACACAGTACTATTCAACTCAAATGAACTAAATCCGCTTGACGTTCTGCTTATGGATAACTGGGTCGTACATTTGGGATACATAGCAAATGCAGCTGCAAGGGCCGCTGATAGGTTCAGACTCATGATACTCGGAAGGTAAAACTGCCCTTATTCTCCGAACTCGACCAATTTCGAATTTAGGTACGCTCCTCTATCGTTTCTGAAACTCTGGAGTGTATAAGCCAGATTTTCAGTCTTGCTGAGGAGGCTTCCAGAATTTATGCTCCTCGGACGGGAACAAGCTCAAATACTTTTATAAATCTCATTCAAAGAGTGTGAATATGAAAATCACAATTCTTGCGGACAATAAAATAATGATGCCTATGCCTTTGAAGGCTGAATGGGGCTTTTCTGCTTTGATAGAGTCCAAGGAAGTCATAATGTTTGATGTGGGTCTTGGTACCTCACTTGGCAATCTCCTCACTTTGAAAAAGCCTTTCCCTGAAAAAATCGTACTTAGTCATGGACACTACGACCATTCAGCAGCACTTTACCCATTTCCGAAAAAACTGCCGCTTTACGCACACCCAGACGCATTTCTGCCGAGATTCTTTGAGGGGCGATACATAGGAATTCCCTACCAAAAGGAGCTGATACTTCATAACTTCGATTTTGTAGAGCAAAGAGAGCCCATGGAAATCTCCAAGGGTATTTGGGCGCTTGGTGAGATTCCAAGAACATTTGAAACTGCTGTTCTGAAGGATTCATTCGCATTTAGAGAAGGAAAGAAAGAGAAGGACGAAATAAATGATGATCAAAGTCATTAAATCAGGAATGATAAA
>CAYSRI010000055.1:0-9570 GCA_964433405.1 uncultured archaeon
CTTAGCCCGGAAGTCGAAAATTATCTTAGAGAGATTGGTTTCGAATTGGAGAGAATTCAGCTTTACGATTTCCGGAGGCCAATAGATAAACTTTATGAGTTGGCATTGAAAGAGATGAAAGGTGAAAAAGTCTCCAATGAAGCCTATCTGGAGGTAATAAGAAAACATTTGATCTTCGTAGATTCCGTTATAGAGGTGGGATATGAAGAGGCCTGCAAGTATCTCTGGCTGTGAGTCGCCTGTCCACACTACAAATGGTGAGGTTTTCAGTTATAGGGGGGTTCTGGTGGACGAAGAAGGCATTAGGCATGGAACAATTACAGAAGGTAAGTTTGAGGAAAGCAGAACCGAGTTTTCGGACTACGTTTTCACTCCCACATTCTTCAATGCTCACACTCACTTGGGGGACGCGATAGGTAAGGATCCTCCTTTCATGGATCTAAAAAGCCTTGTAGCTCCTGGGGGATACAAGTTTAAAATCCTAAACTCGTTCTCGAAGGGAGAACTCAGGAGTGCCTTGATCCATGAGGTCGAAATCGCAAAATCAACCGGTACTTCTTGTTTCTTGGATTTTCGTGAGGGAGGAATAGAGGGTCTTGAGGTCACTTCAGGAATTAGGGAGATCATAACTTTAGGCAGACCGGGCACCCAGGAAGAGGCAGAAAAGATGAATTGTATGGGTTTTGGAATGAGCAGCGTCAGAGACCACGACTTCGAATTTCTCTGTGAAGTCAGAAAAATAGCAAGAAGGAGGGGAATATTTTTTGCCATTCACGCTGGAGAAATGGACTGTGAAGATGTTGAAAAGACACTAGAACTCGAGCCAGACATCTTGATACACATGAACTCCTGTCCAGATCATTTGAAACGCTTTACAGACAGAGGAATCCCTGTCGTCTCCTGTATCAGATCTAACGCCTTTTTCGGGCTTTTGAATTCAAAAGCCTATGCAGTTCTTTCCGAATACGAAAACTGGCTTATTGGCACCGATAATGCAATGCTTTTCAATCCTTCCGTTCTTGAAGAAATGCACTTTGCATCCCTTCTCTTAAGGAAGGATATCGAGGTTTTTAAGGCGGGTATAAGGGGATTTAAGCTTTTCAGCGTTCCGAGCGGATATATAGTTTTCCACAGAAAGAAAAATCTAAAGAATTCCAAAAATTTGATTTCAAGCATAGTTCGAAGGGCAGGCATCGAGGACATCGAGTCCGTTATTTTACCTCACCCGTAGCCCACAGGTTTTGCGGACGCCTTCATTTTTTCTGTCTTGATCCTCTCTTGAAATCTTTCATAGAAGCTAAGCATCGTTTCGTTAACGCTTGGCTTGACCTTCTTCAAAGCCTCGAGGAAGTAACCGCCTCTCTGCAAATGGCTTCGATGTCTGCTCCAACATAACCTTCGGTCATGTCCGCAAGTTCTTCAAGATCTACATCTTCTGCCAGCGGCATATTCTTCGTGTGAATTCTGAAAATCGCTAACCTGCTCTTCCTATCCGGTGGTCTCACGTAAACAAGCCTGTCAAATCTTCCAGGTCTCAGAAGTGCCGGATCGAGTATGTCTGGGCGATTCGTTGCACCGATCACAACTACACCGTGAAGTTCTTCCAGCCCGTCCATTTCGATGAGTAGCTGGTTCAAAACTCTCTCAACCGCTCTAGTTCCCTCGTCTATTCCTCTCATCTGGGCAATTGCATCAATTTCGTCAAAGAATATTATACAAGGAGCAACCTGACGGGCTTTTCTGAATATCTTTCGAACTGCTTTCTCGCTTTCTCCAAGCCATTTGCTTAGCAGTTCCCCACCTTTGACACTTATGAAATTGGCTTCGGTTTCATTCGCAACAGCTTTTGCTATCAAAGTCTTTCCAGTTCCCGGAGGTCCAAAAAGCAGTATTCCTTTGGGAGGTTTGATTCCAAATTTCTTGAATCTATCCGGGAATTTTAAGGGCCACTCCACAGCCTCAATTATCTCCCGTTTAACGTCCTCAAGTCCTCCAACATCGTCCCAGCTAATCTTTGGAATTTCAACCAAGACTTCCCTCATTGCAGATGGTTCTATCTCCTTCAATGCTGACACGAAATCCTCCCACTTAACTCTTATTGACTCTAGTATTTCAACCGGAATCTCCTCGTTCTCAAGGTCGATCTTTGGAAGATACCTACGAAGCGCTTTCATTGCAGCCTCCTTGCAGAATGCCTCTATGTCTGCACCTACGAATCCATGTGTTTGATCTGCAAGCTTTTTCAGCATCTCCTTTACAAACTCAGCTTCCACCTCACCCAGAAGCTCTGGCTCGAGAATGGACTCAATTGCTTTCTTTATGTCTTCTTCATTCTCGAGCTTCTTAACTTCCTCAATCGCAAACTCGAGATCCTTCTGCAATTTTTGGTCCTCCGTGTTCTTCATTACCCTTACCAAGGCTTCGAGAACAAACTCTTTAAGATATTTTGGTTCTAATGGCATATTTCTCGTGTGAATCTGCAGGATTTCGAATCTCCCTTCTCTATCTGGTACTCCGATTTCTATTTCTCTGTCAAACCTTCCTGGCCGACGTAAAGCAGGATCAACAGCGTCTATTCTGTTCGTCGCGCCGATGACTATAACCTGTCCCCTCTCCTCTAATCCATCCATTAAAGTCAACAGCTGTGCGACGACTCTCCTTTCGACTTCACCCGTTACGTCTTCCCTTCTTGGTGCGATTGAGTCAATTTCGTCAATGAATATTATACTTGGAGCGTTCTGCTTGGCTTCTTCGAAGATCTCCCTGAGTCTTTGCTCGCTCTCTCCGTAAAATTTACTCATTATCTCAGGACCGTTGATAGTAAAGAAACTGGCTCCGATTTCATTCGCCACAGCTTTGGCTATTAACGTCTTGCCGGTCCCTGGCGGACCATGCAGAAGGACACCCTTAGGAGGTTCAATCCCAAGACGCTTGAAGAGTTCAGGATACTTCAGCGGAAGCTCTATAATCTCCCTAACCTTCTGAAGCTCCTCTTTTAGCCCTCCAATGTCCTCATAGGTTACCCCAGCTTTTCCGATTTTCTCAAAACCTTTTGCTGGATGTTCTCTAAAAACAACCTTTGTCGTTTCGTCTATTATAACAACTCCCTTTGGCTCAGTCTTTACCGCAACAAAAACCACTGCCTGATTTTGCTGACCGTATTTTCCAAAGCCAGTAATCGCTGGAGAACCAACAAGAGGGACAAAATCTCCCTCCAATATAGGTCTTTTGAGGAATTGATGTTTTAAATACTCCCCGGGATCTATTCCGTAAAGTCTCATTTCGATTTTCTTTACCGGAGCGAGTATTACGACTCTTGCAGGCTCGTAGTTTGCTTTCCTAACCTTTATAATATCCCCTACACCAACACCAGCATTCTCCCTAGTGAAATGATCGATTCTAATTATGTTCTTACCCCAATCTCTCTTTGGGGATCTCCAGACCTTGGCAACAGTCTTTCTCCTACCTTCAATCTCGATCACGTCGCCTGGTGAAATCTGGAGCTTCATCATCGCATCCGGATCGAGTCTAGCAATACCCCTTCCTGAATCACTAGGGTATGCTTGATTAACCTTAAGCATGATTTCCATCAGACCCACCTAAAAGAATTTTTATTTTAAGGATAAAAAAGGCTTGTGGTGATTTGATGAAGGTGGCAATATTCGACGCTTTCAATGGAGCTAGCGGAAACATGATAATATCGTCACTCTTAGGTATATCGCTTAGCGAAGACGATCTAAGGGAAACTATTGACGCTCTAAAGCTCAACATCAGCTTCAGAGTTGAGGAAGTAAAAAAAAGAGGGGTTTCTGCAAAAAGAGTTGTAGTTGACGAAGTAAAAGCTGAAAGAAGTTTTTATGAAGTGATAAAGCTAATAGAGGAGGCGAAAATCGAACCACGCGTTAAAGAGGATGCAAAAAAAATTTTTGAAAAAATAGCTGTTGCGGAAGGGGCCGTTCACGGCAGAGATTATAAAAGAGCCGTATTTCATGAAATAGGAAGCGATGATGCCATCTTTGATGTCGTATGCTCTGCTAAAGGAATAAGAAGACTAATTGAGACAGGCTACAGATTCTTCGCAGGCCCAATAAGACTCGGGAGTGGCTTTGTTAACACGAACCATGGTAAGTATCCAGTCCCGGCCCCTGCTGTTTTGGAGATTCTCAAAAATTCAAAGCTTGAGGTCGTTTTTGATGGAGAAAAGGAGCTTCTGACGCCTACTGCTAGCGCAATTCTATCCCACTACTGTGAGGGTGTGTTCAGGTTCCCTCTTAGGGTTGAGAAGATCTCGTATGGTGCTGGAGATTATGAGACCGAAGTTCCAAACGTTTTGAGACTTATCCTTGGTTTCTCTGAGTTAAGCGATAGTATTGTTGTTCTAGAAACTCTAGTAGATGACCTCAGCAGTGAAGAGATTGGCTACGCTATTGAAAAGCTAAGGGCGGAGAATATCGACGTTGTGGCCATCCCTGTCATCGGAAAAAAATCAAGGCCTGCGATAAAAATCGAAGTTTTAACCAAATTCGAAAAAGCTGAAGAATCCGCGATGCAACTCATGAGGGACACTGGAAGCCTTGGCGTGAGAATGATTCCTGTTTATCATAGAATGATCTCTGAAAGGGAACTTGAAGAACGTGAAGTTGAAATTAATGGCAAGAAGTTTAGGGTTAGATTTAAGGTTTCAAAAACAATAGGAAGGATTAAACCCGAATTTGAGGACGTCTCGCGAATCGCTAGGGATTTGAATATTCCTATATATAGAGTGTACAGGATTCTGGAGGGGATCCATGCTGATACCCAGCGGGAGTAAGTGTATAGATTTCCTTCTTGGTGGTGGAATTGAGACTGGGACGATTACTCAGCTTTACGGTCCAAGCGGAACTGGAAAGACGACTTTGTGCCTGATGTTTGCAAAAAATACAGCTAAAAATTATAAGGTAGCATTTTTAGACACAGAAGGGCTTTCTGGAGAGAGAGTAAAGCAGATATTTCAAGATGTATCCCTCTTTTCTAACGTTTATGTTCAGGAAGTATATACCTTTAGACAGCAATCTTCAGCTATAAAAGAGGTAGAAAAACTCGCTAAAAACGAGAAAGTAAAATTAGTAATCGTCGATTGCTTCACATCACTGTATAGAAGTGAGCTTGAGGACGAGAACAGACAGATTAAGGTTAAAAGGGAGTTAACATCTCAGCTAACCTATTTGCTTGGATTGGCTAGAAAATTGGACCTTGCAGTGCTAATTACGAATCAGATGTTCACTGACGTCAAAACCGGGCTCGACAAACCGTTGGGTGGAACTAGCATAGATCACCTTTCAAAAACGATAATTTCGCTGGAACGAATAGGTGCATTTAGGAAAGCGACACTCATCAAACACAGATACAAAAAAGAAGGGGAAAGCTGCGAGTTTCAGATTACTGAAAAAGGAATTGAACCCTAACGAAGCAGCGGTAGATTTCCAGTTATCTTATCGATTTTTTTCTCTTCATCTGGACCAAGAACCACCGCCGTAATCGTTCCTGGGGGAATTTCTGTAAGTCCTGCGTCTTCCACAATTGCTGTCGGAATTTTTTCCCGTTCCGCTTTATCTCTTATAGAAAGGAGTTCTTCCAAATTTTTAACCCTTAGGACAATCTTTTTCTGCCCTTCACGTAACCAACGCTCCCTTTTTTCTTTCTCGCTTTTCAAAAATCCAATTATGCTCGCATGCGCAACTTGGACTGCAAGTTTACCCCTAGAAAGCTCAAGATCGTCCCTTACTACAATTACTTGCTTAATCTCCATCTCCAAAACCGAAATTCTTAAGTTCTTCTTCACTAACTGCCTTAGACTTTTCCATCCACTTAATACCGAGCTCCAATGCCTTATCTTCATCGAAATCCTTTAGTGTTATCTTTTCTCCATCGAAAATTACGCAGTTCATAGGAACTGCAATAAATCTCTCACGGACTTTAACAATCAAGTGGTTGTTATAGACGTCAATGCTCTCCCCAAATTCCTTGCCGTCCTTAAAAACGAACCTACAGATCAGATCCATGATTTCCATAAGCTTCGATTTTAAAAATTTTTGTCTTACAAATGAAAAGACTTAAAATCAAAACCAATTAGTTTGAACTACCTTCGATCACGCAGATCTTTCAATTCAAGATTTTCAACGCATATTACATCGTAGTTGATAATTCAGCAAAGAGATTAAATCGGAGCGATGAATATAGGCTATCTCCTCTGAAGTAACATTAACGGGTGAGACGCAGCCCGGTTCTGAGTTAGGACGAATTGCATGGACTAGACTATCCCAAAAGACAGAATTCTCCCCCTTAGCTTTGAAGAGCGTCAAAACGAAAGTATTAAATGTCCTTCAAAGAGCAATTAACCATGGCTAGAACGAAGAAAGTGAAGTCTGCAGCGAAGTTCAGAGCTAGTGCAGGCCTGAGTGTACGCAGGAAATGGCTGGAAATCGACATCCCTCAGAGACAGAAATACGTTTGCAAGAGATGTGGTAAGAAATCTGTCAAAAGAGTGGGATCTGGAATCTGGGAGTGCAAGAGCTGCGGTTACAAGTTCGCGGGGGGTTGTTATCTCCCCTCAACGATAGCAACAAAGATAATTGAGAAGGAAAAGATCGAGACTGAGAAAACCACGGTGGAGCAATGAGCTACATTTGTGCTATCTGCGGAGCAGAAGTTGACATAGATCCTGAAAAGAAAAGGATACAGTGTACTGTCTGCGGGAACAGAATTTTGAGAAAGCCCAGACCTCCAGCTAAAAAGAAAAGAGTGAAAGCAATATAATATAAACTCTCCTGCATTTCTTTACTGTGTTTAGATGCAGAGTCATAAGCCCAGGATATGCTAAAGGAATTGCTTTGGTCTCTTCAAAGCCTATTTCACTCCTGGGAGATATAGACGAGAATGGAATATTCACCGTCGGGGAATTAAGAGGAGAATGCGTTTTAAACAGAATCTTGGTTTTCCCTTGCGGTCGAGGTTCTACAGTCGGAAGTTATACACTATTAAGACTTAAAAAAAGAAATTTGGCCCCTTTGGCAATAATAAACAAAGAGACAGAAGCAATAATTGCGGTCGGAGCCGTTATAGCCAATATTCCACTCGTTGACAGAGTAGAAGAGGATTTTTTCGAACAAGTAAGAACTGGGGATCTCGTAACCGTTAATGCAATAGAAGGTTATGTAGAAGTGAACCGCTCCTCGGCTAAAACCGAGGAATTTCTATAAGCTCTTGTTTACCTACGACTTTAAATTCCTTATTTTTTCGACAAAACTGTCGATGTCCTTAGCTATCGCTTCTCCTTCCCCCGCTGAATGCCATACGTATCCCAACCTCTCAGAATTGATGCCCAAAGACTCTAGGGCATTCTTCAGAAGATCAATTCTGTCCTTTGCTTTGTAATTCCCATATTTGAAGTGGCATTCTCCTAGCCTACAGCCTGCAACTAGGATCCCGTCAATCCCATTTCTCAGGGCCCTTAGAATCCACATTGGATCAACTCTGCCACTGCATGGTATCCTTATAACTCTAACATTAGGCTCATACTGCACTTTCAGAGTTCCAGCAAGATCTAAAGCACCATATGCGCAGTACCAGCACGCAAATACCAAAATAAGCGGGTCTGCATTTCTCTCTTCCGCCAAGGCATCAATCATAGCTCCAATTCCCTCATTGCTGAAGAATCCCATATCTATAGCCGAAACAGGACAGGCTGAAACGCATATTCCACACATTACGCAGGAATAAGGATTCACAAAGGCTTTCTTTTCTACGCTTACAGCTTTAAATTTGCATACGCTTTCACAGATTCTGCAGCCAATGCATTTTTCAGAGTCTACAAAAGCGTAGAATGGGTCGATTTCTATCTTTTCACCCAGTACTAGCCTTGCGGCTTTGGCTGCTGCCAAGCCTGCAGATGCTATACTATCTTGAATGTCTTTAGGACCGCTTGCACAGCCAGCAACAAAGATTCCTCGCACGTTCGTTTCAACGGGACGGAGCTTCGGGTGGGCGATCTCATAGAATCCGTCTTCGCCGATTCCTATGCCAAGTATAGTCGCCAATTCGTTTTTTCCCTCCATCGCAGTTGCTAGAACAACCAAATCGAATTCCTCTTGCAAAACTTCGCCTTGAAGCGTATTTTCGTAACTCACAATCAACTTTTTGTCTTCAGTTTCTGTTATTTCTCCAACTTTTCCACGAACGAACCTTATACCTGTATTCTGGACCTTTTTGTAAAATTCCTCATACATCCTCCCAAAGGCCCTTATGTCGATGTAGAAGATTGTTATATCGATGTCCGGATATCTCTCCTTTATAGCATAAGCGTTCTTCATGCTTGCCATACAGCAAACTCTGCTGCAGTACTTGTTTGCGTTCTCATCTCTGCTCCCCACACAGAGGATGAATGCAACCTTCTTGGGTAATGTCGAGTCCGAAGGGCGAAGAAGCTTTCCCCTAGTTGGACCGCTAGCTGAGAGGAGTCTTTCGAGCTCAATAAGCGTAATTACGTTTTTGAATTTTCCATAACCATATTCAGGCTTTTTTCTCGGGTCAAAGAGCTGATAGCCGGTGGCAAGGATTACAGCTCCAACATCAATCTCCAGTTTATTTGGTTCTTGGGTGAAGTCAATAGCTTTCGGCTTACAAGCCTTCTCGCAGAGCCTGCAACCAATGCAGTGATCCCAATCGATTGCCGCGTACAGTGGAGTTGACTGGGGAAATGGAATGTAAATAGCTTTTCTCACACCAACGCCAAAATCGAACTCGCTTGCCACTTCCACCGGACAAACGCTGCTGCAGTCATCAATGCATCCTTTACATTTCTCAGTATCGACGAATCTCGGATGTTGTAGTATTCTCAGTTTAAAGTTGCCTGCGCTACCCTCTACTTCTTCAACTTCTGCATTCGTTATCACCTCAACGCTTTCACTGTTCCATACATCGCTCATTTTGGGTGCTAAGATGCATATAGAGCAATCATTTGTTGGAAAAACCTCGTTCAGTAATGCCATATGCCCTCCAATGCTCGGAGTTCTCTCTATCAAGTATACTTTTATACCCATTTCCGCCAAATTCAGCGCGGCCTCTAGTCCTGCAACACCACCTCCAATCACGGCAACGCTTTTCTTTACCTCGACCCTATTCCTTTCCAATGGCTTATTTTTCCTCAGCTTAGCCACGTGCATTCTGATCAGATCTTTCGCCTTTAATGTAGCTGATCTTGGCTTTTGATGATGAACCCAAGAGCACTGTTCGCGGATATTTGCTATTTCAACCATGTATGGATTTATCCCGGCTTTTTGGGCAACCCGACGAAAAGTTTGCTCATGAAGCTTTGGGCTGCAAGCAGCGACTACTATACCATCAAGCATCTGCTCCTTAATGGCAATCATTATCCTTTCCTGGCAGTAGTCAGAACATGCATAATCCAATTCTTCAGCGTGAACAACATCATGAACGTGCTGCGACAGGTTTCAGTTGTCGGCATTCTGGCCGTGGGCATGACCTTCGTAATCCTGACGGGCGGCATCGACCTGTCGGTCGGCGCGGTCATGG
>CAYSRI010000056.1:0-1058 GCA_964433405.1 uncultured archaeon
GCATGTGGTAGACGAGATTGCCAGAGGAATCGAGGACGCAATAAGAGTTGTAGCCTGCGCAGTGGAGGATGGCAAGGTTGTTGCTGGTGCAGGTGCTCCTGAGATGGAGCTGAGCCTCAGGCTGAAGCAGTGGGCGCCAAGCGTCGGTGGAAGAGAGCAGCTCGCAATAGAAGCGTTTGCAAGCGCATTGGAAGTCATACCGAGGACTCTCGCGGAGAACGCTGGAATCGATCCCATCGACGTCATTGTCAATCTAAAGTCTGCCCATGAGAAAGGAGAGAAATACGCTGGAGTTGACGTTGATACAGGAAAAGTAGTGGACATGTACAAGAGAGGTGTCATTGAGCCATTGAGAGTTAAAACACAGGCGATTCAGTCTGCTACAGAAGTTGCGGTGATGATCCTCAGAGTTGACGACGTAATTGCAGCGAAAGGACTTGAGAAGGAAAAGGAAAAAGGCAAGGAGAAGGGCGGAGAGCCTGAGATGCCCGAATTCTAATCATATTTTTTTGAATTTTTAATTTCAGTTTTTGCGTTGAATTCAAAATCGATAAAATTAAATTACTTCGAAAAGAATTTTTTGCAATGAGAATTCCGCTGTTCATAGAGTTTGAAGGAAGAAAAGTCGCTGTAATCGGAGGCGGATACGTTGGAACGACCAGGGCAAAAAAATTTGCCGAGGTCGGTGCCAAAGTCACTGTTTTCAGTCTGAGTTTTTCTGAAGAGCTGCTGAGGATGGGTGAAGAGGGAAAGATCAGGCTTGTGAAAAAAGATGCTTCATTAATTGGAGAGGAGCTCAAGGAATTCGATCTTGTTGTTGTAGCAATTGGTGATAAAAGTCTAAATGAGAAGTTCAAAGAGCTGAGCAGGAAATATCGCTTTCTTTTAAACCTGGCAAACAGCGCTGACGAGACAGAGGTTGTTGTTCCCTTTGAAGGAGGAAAGGATGGAATAAGATTTGCGGTTACGACAGAAGGAAAAAGCGGGGTTGTTGCAAGAAAAGTCAGGGAGATGTTCCAGAATCTACTTGAAAACGATAAAACGATTTACACCTTCCT
>CAYSRI010000056.1:1068-9531 GCA_964433405.1 uncultured archaeon
ATGGAACACCTTAAGAAGTATATGAAAGAAAAGGAGATTCCAGTTGATGTAAGAATGAAGATTTACAGCATTACAGGCTCAAGCCAGGAGTTAATGAGGATAGCCGAGACCGGAAACCTTGAAGAGGCCAAGAAATTTGTTGAAAAAATTGCAGATGAGAAATCTACGGAACTTAAAGGTGTTAAAAATGGATTCTGAGCTTTTGATGGCAATCCAATACAGTCTACCTTTGTCCACAACGCCCTTGGTTGATCTGGCTGAGGAGATTGGAAGGGATTACGAAAGCGTCGAGAAAGCACTTCTGAGCTATCTTTCAGCTGGCCTGATTAAGAGGTACGGTGCAAACCTGAATTACAGGGCATTTCCTAATCACAAACAGTCTTCACTTGTCGGATTCAAGGTTGAAGAAAAGGTTGCAAGAAAAATAAACGAACTCGGAGACAGGGTTAAGCATAACTACTTGAGAGATGCCGAGTTCAATGTATGGTTCACACTCAAGGGGAGAAATGTTTCAGAAATCAACGAAATTGTTTCAAAACTGGCAGCGGAGCTGGGTGTTAAAGATTACGTAATTCTTCCTACGAAGAAGGTTTACAAAATGGACGTTAAATACGACCTTTACAGAGGAGTTTCCTGGAGCTTCGGTTTGGAACCGGAGACCGTTCCAACGATCGACGAGCTGGGTTTAGGAGAGGAAATAAGAAAGCTCGAATCTCTGCCCGTGGCCAAAAGACCTTTTCTTGAAATGGGCCTTGGTGAGGAGGAAGCAGTAAGCCTGATTGAGGAGCTTAAAAGGAAAGGCGTTGTCAGAGATTTTAGCGGTGTTCTCAGTGAGTCGAAGATAGGCTTCAAGTTCAACGGAATGAACGTAATAAGCACAGAACACCCTGAAAGGCTGGCTAGAAAGCTTTTGGAATTCAAGCAGATCACTCATTTGATCGAGAGAATACCAAGCGAAAAATGGAACTATCCCGTTTATTTCATGATCCACGCCGTTGAAAAGGACACGATAGAGAGATTCAAAGCTCAAATTGCAGAACTTGATCTGGTTAAAGACGTGAAGATCATTTATAGCAAGGCCAATCTGAAAGCATGAAGTGCTCATACTGCAGCAAAGAAGCCATTTACTTTCAGAGATACTCTGGAAAGCACTTGTGCAGGAAGCATTTTATTTCATTTTTTGAAAAAAAGGTAAGGGCTGTGATTAAGAAGTACAGAATGATTGAGTCTGGCGATAGAGTTGCCATAGCCTTAAGCGGAGGGAAAGACAGTGTAACGCTAACAAAATTATTATCAGAGCTTTATGATGGTCGCAGAGACCTCGAATTTCTGGCTATAACGATAGATGAGGGAATAAAGGGTTACAGGGAAAAAACCCTTGAAGTTGCAAAAGAAGTGACGAAGTCGGTGGGAATTGAGCACTATGTAGCAAGATTCGAGGATAACTTTTCAGTTACGCTTGATGAAATGGTTAAGGTCGGTGAAAAGCTTCCCTGCTCGTATTGCGGGGTTTTTAGAAAATACCTGCTTAACAAGGCCGCAAAAGAGCTTTCAGCTTCGAAGCTAGCAACCGCTCACAACCTGGACGATGAATCGCAGACCATACTAATGAACTTCATAAATGCGGACATAGACCGATTGGCGAGACTGATCCCTCAGAGGGACCAGGAAGGACTGATTAGAAGGATAAAGCCCTTTATGGAATTATACGAGAAGGAGGTCGTGACCTATGGCATTCTCAAAAAGTATCCGCTGATTTTCGACGAGTGCCCCTATAGCTACTTTCCCGTTAGAGCCTTTGTTAGGGACTTCATATACGAGCTGGAGAGAAAGTATCCGGGCAGGAAGATATCGATATTAAGAAGCTTTGAAAAGCTGTCTGAATGCTTGAAAATTACAAATCCTCAGATAGAACTAAATCGATGCAATATTTGCGGTGAACCAACGTCTCAGAAACTATGTCAGGCCTGCAAGCTTGTGGGAGAGCTTAAGGATAAGATCAAAATCGAATACAACCAGAAAATAGTTCTCGTAAAAACCTGAACGGTACTTTGTTCGTTTCCAAGGATTTTTATTCTGAAGACACAACCAGGCTTCATGGACGTTGTAGTTGCTGGCATTGGAATTGCAGGTGCTTTTGCACTTAGAAGCCTCTCAAAAGATCTGGAGATAGTTGGAATCGATAAGAGGGAAAGACTTGGATTCCCCGTGAAGTGTGGCGAAATCATTCCAACAAGAAGGGAAATGGAATCACTTTTACCTGATCTGTACGATTACTCTCTTTTCGAAATTCCGAAAAGATTTGAAAGTAACCGAATAAAGAATATTTGCTTTAATACAGGAAAAAAAGAATTTTGGCTTGATTTCGAATTTCATGTGGTTAGAAGAGATGAGATGATACAGACCATCGCTTCTGAGTCAGGGCACAGAATTGAACTCAAGACGGTGATAAGAGGATTCCGGGAGGGAAAGTTGATAACAAATAAAGGTTATTACGATTCAAAGGTTTTTCTTGCCTGCGATGGCGCAAATTCGAGGATAGCAAAGGAATTGGGTTACTGGAGCTATGAACTAGCTTCTTCGAAGCAGTATGTGATGAGCGACGTTGATTGCGAGGAGGATACGGTTTACATGTTCTTAGGAAAAGAGATAGCTCCAGGAACTTATGCTTGGATTATACCGAAGGGTAATGGATATGCCAACGTTGGTGTGGGCTTCAGAAAAGAATTTTCCAACGAAAGCGTGCACAGGGTTCTTGATCGATTCATTAAAGAGTATCCTTACTCATCCCGTTTCTTGAAAAGGGCTAAATTGGTCAGCAAAGTTGGAGCCGTGGTTCCAATTGATAGACCACTCAATAAGGCTGTTCATGGCAATGTCTTGTTCGCGGGAGATTCTGCAAGCATGATAATAAGTCATACAGGTGGAGGAATACCGATTTCGATGATCGCCGGTGATCTGGCGGGCAGAGTTGTGAATGAGTACTTTAAGGGAGGAAGTCTTGAAGAGTACGATACTCTCTGGAAGAGGTATCTCGGAAAGGCTTTGATGACATCTCACAAAATAAAAAAGTCCTGGGATGCCCTTCTGAAAAGTCGAATACTCTACGAAATGATTAACTGGGCAAATGAAAAAGACCTGGAAGAAATATTCCACTGCAGGATGCCTTTAAAGCTTAAATTGGCTTATCCGCTTCTGAGATTGTTATGAGGCTAGTCTTTGTAATGGATTTAATGGGTGGAATCGTTGTTCTTGCGGAGAGAGGCGAAAGGCGGAATTACAGACCTGTGGCTGAAAAAAGTTTGATAGTTAAAAGCAGTGATCCTTTTGAGGTTATAGCAGAGATTAAGCCCCGGTTCCTTTATGTTGCAGATCTGGACAGGATACTCGGAAAAGGAAGCAACATCCAGGTTATAAACTCTCTGAAGCCGAGAGTAGAGGAGATAATTGCGGACTGCGGATTTCGGAATCCTGAAGAGCTTGAAAACATCAATTTTGTTCCAGTTTTGGGTACTGAAACTTTTGATATTACTAAGCTTGCTGGAATTGAAAAGGAATGCTATGTCAGTCTTGATTTTCATGGAAAGCGCTTTCTAGATGCTTCAGGGAAATTTTCGGATTATAAGAAGGCTGTAGAGTTTTTGAACTCTTTTTCCTTAAAAGGTCTGATTGTTTTGAACATAGCGCGTGTGGGTTCAGGATCCCCGGATCTCGAACTACTAAAAGATGTTTTGAAAATCACGGCTCATCCGGTTTATCTTGGAGGAGGGATAAGTGGCTTGAGTGATTTGCAAACTCTAGGGGATTTGGGCTGTTCTGGGGTTTTGATTTCAACTGCGGTGCATAAGAAAGCAGTTCCGCTGGATTTAATTCAGCAGGGATTCATATAGAGTCTACACATCTTATCTTGTTTGCAATAATCTTGTCTATTCTCGATGGTCCAGTCATTTCAAGTAAATCTGTGCTGATTTCGGATATCTTGCAATTTTCGCCAATTTTAACTACCTTTGCAGTAATCCTATTGCCTTTGCATGAGTTTAGTAGCCTGACATCATTTGCATGGATTGATTCAAAGGAGGAGAATGCACCCAGGACTATTCTGTTACAGGTCACGTTTTCAAGTTTGCAGTTCTTTCCCACTAGAACTTCTTCAGCATAAATGTCTCCAATTTCGCAGCCAATACCGATAATCAGGGAAAAACCGTCGAATTTCAGAACCCTGCCTATTTTTGAAAAACTGTCTACGACCACTATCTTTCTCTTTTTATCAATCTTCATTCGGATCCCTGTCTGGTCTTTACCGCAACCCCCCTTTTAACTTCGAGCATTTCAAATGCTGAAAGTAGAGCTTTACCTGTAGCCAGCAATTCGTCCAGTTCATTGACAACCAGCACTTCATCGTTGGCCCTGATTTTTTCGTCAACTCTCACCACATGCTTAGCAAAAACGCTTTTGCCATCTGCTATGAACTGTGAAACCTCGTTTAAAACGACAACTCTGTGTCTCGGAAATGGAAAGGCCTTATGCAGCCTTCTCGCACCCTCCACGCTCAGAGTTAGCAGGCCTGAGTCGGCTTTGAGGGTTGCAATTCTCCTCCCACCATCCAGAATTTGCCTTATTTTCCCGTTTTTGGAGTAGATAAAGGTGCAGGTATCCGGAAAGAGAGCAACGCCTGCACCTCTGCCGAACTGGTAATCTGCAATCATCCTAACTATTTTGAGATTATCGGCCATATCTCCTCTCCCTTCTCTGATATTCTCTCAGAATTCTTAAGAAGTCTACATACCTTACGGTTCTCCAGTCTATGTCCGTAAAGTACAGCTCGCTGTAGATGCTCTGCCAGAGCAGGAAATCGGGGACTTCCGAACCTGCTTTTATGATCATGTCTGGCTGGGATTTAATTTTAAGCACGGACTCAAAAACCCTCTCATCAACATTTTCAGCATCTAATTTACCCTCCAAAACCTTTTTTGCTATCTCCTTTATCGCGAAAACGATTTCATTCCTCCCCTCGGTTTTCACAACATTGATGGTAATCTCTCCGTTACCTTTAGTATAAAAGTTCTTCTCTTCTATGAAGTTCAGCTTTACGTTCTTCAGATTGGCCTGGAAGGAGTTTGTGCAGACAGTGATTTCTTGAATTCCGAACTTTCTGCACCACTCCAGAAAATTATTGAAGTTATCATTCAATTCCGAGCATATTATCATCAGGTGCTTAGGAACGACCTTGATCTTTCTTTCCAGCATGCGCTGGTATAGCCAGAGAAGCACATCAAAATTTAAATGTCTGAATACTTAACCCTTTTCAATGGTTCCCGCGGCGTTTGTGTTGCTCATATCTCTCGTTGGAATTATGCCATATTCATTCTTAGAACCGAGATTGATTTTCTCACTCATGTTTATAGTCACTGCGATCTATTCAAGGCAAAAAAACGGAGAGTATTTCCATTTCCTTTTGGTTGCAACGATTCTATCAGCTCTTGCGTGTTTCATGGAAAAAGCCATAATTTATGCCTCCTTTTTTGTAACCTTTTTCCACGAACTGCGAAGAGGTCCGATTTGGAATATTGGCATTTACACTGCAGCAGGAGCGATTTTCTTTTCAATTTACAGTTTTTTAAACAATCTTGAAATTCCTTTTTCGAATATACTTTTTATCGCGCTTGCTGGAGGACTTTCTGCGGCACTAATGGAAAGCGTTAAGAGCGAGATGGACAGAAGGGTTTTGATTTTGATAGCATTGGCAACGGTCTTTGCAATCTTCAAGATCTACATCCCCACGGCATCTATTGAGTCCCTGGCAATTGCTTTTCTGGTCTCTTTTCTTTTAAGCCTGATAGCTCTGAAGGCCGGCATCGCCGACGAAACAGGGCTAATGAGCGCAACGATTGTGGGAACGGTGATCATACTCTTCTCCAATCTTAGTTTCTTTGCGGTTCTTCTTTTCTTCTATCTGGTTGGTTCTGCAATAACAAAGTACAAATACTCGGTTAAAGCAAGTTTGGGGATTGCAGAACCTTCTGGCGGTGCAAGGGGTTTTTCAAATGTATTTGGAAACAGCTTGGCACCGCTCTTTTTTGCTATGCAATACGGTGTGACCAAGGAAGAGATCTTCGCATTTGCCTTCGTAGCATCAGTAGCAACTGCGTTAGGAGATACGATGGCGAGCGAAGTAGGGAAAACTGCTGAAAAAGTTTATCTCATTACGAATTTCAAGAGAGTAAGGCCGGGTACAAACGGAGGAATTTCTGCAATTGGCGAAGTTGCAGCATTTCTCGGGTGTGCTCTAACCTCTCTTTTAGCCCTTGCCTTGGGAATTCTACCCCCGGCTTACCTTATACCTGTTACAGTTTCCGCATTCATTGCAATTCACATAGACAGCCTACTGGGGGCAACACTTGAAATTAAAGGATATCTTAACAACTCAGCCGTTAACTTTTTGGCAACTCTGTTCGGGGGCATCATTTGCGTCCTTTTCTTATACCGCTGAAGACAAGAAGTAGCGCTGCGATGGCAAGGATGCCCTCATACCCCGGGGTTTTAATAATCTCCCTTATGGCGGATTTAGGTGTTGTAGTTTTTTGCACTTCTGAAAATTCAGCATGGGTAAGTTCTTTTTCTTGACCAGCTTCGGCAACAATTGTGATGAATTTTGCGATTCTCTCTGAAAGTGAGTAGTACATGAGCTTTACATATACGTTATCTGCGGTTTCTGCAAATTCGAAATAGGCTGCTGGGAGGACAGGATAGCTCACTTCTTCCGCCTCAGATAAAGCAATTTTTGCATTCTCTCTTCTCTCATCCAGCTTTAGAGATACATTTCCATAACTTGCCTCTATTGACAGACTTGCTTGGGTTATGGCATCAAGAGCTAAGAAAACCGAGCCCGCGTACTGTCCATCGCTGTAAAGCATTTTTGCAATATTAATTGAATCGTAGGCACTTTCAAGGAGATCGGAATAGGCGTTGAGAGAGGATGCATAAACAATGACTGAATTCGCTTGGTTTATGTAAAATTCCGCTCTTTTCTTGATCTCGGTTGAATTCAGCTGGTAGTCCTCTTTGAATGTGGTGAGGATCGAGAGCCAGACTTTTGCGCTCTCAAGTCTTTCTTTAGAATAGGCCAGATTTTGTAAGGCTTCGCTGTAGCTCTTTGAATTAATCGCTAAATCCAGCGAGTTCTCAGCTTCAGCAACTCTTTCTTGCGCTGCAGCGATTATCTGGATTGAGTTTATCCCGATTGGTTCATTTTTGAGGTAGTTTCTGAGTTCCGTAATTTCCCTCTTTATCTTTTCGACTTCATCGTCGAACTGCTGAGCAGAGACTAGTGTTTTCTTGTACATCTCGTACCTCATCAAAATCTTTGCATTGAAATACTCGCTGGTCGCACTGTAATAGTTTCCTGCATTGTAGTCACTTTCGGCTTTACTCAGAATTTTCTGAGCCTCAGAAGTCTTATAGTTCTCCAGTTCCTTGATGCTTTCTCTCATCCTGTCTGCAAGCGATTTCAGTATTCCGGAATACTCTGATATCCTGAAATTCGTCTCTTTTTTCTGAATTTCATATCCAGTGAAGTATTTCATGGCCTCATTAATTGTTGCTACCTCGTAAACGTCAACTCCAAGCTTTTTTCCATACTCCACAAGATCCAATTCCTTATAATTTGTGCTGATGATGTTTATCATTCCAACTTTCCTTACAACTTTTTCCTGCACCGTTATAATTTTCTGGCCGTGAGGTATCAGGAAAATCTTTCCACCATTCTTTGCAACGGCCTCTAGTTTGTAATTCAGACCCCCAACTGGTCCTATGAAGCCGTCCGGATATATCATTCCGCTCATGTAAACTTTTTCATTGAGATTCAAATTTTTCAGCGCCGCTATCGTTGCGATCGTCATCACAGCTCCGGCAGAAGGGCCCCCTACTATGGGGGCATCCGCCTCAATAATGTAGAAGAAGTCGTACTTCATGAAATCTATCCCGAGCAAGTCGCACGCAGTCAGTGCAGCAAGCTGAGCACTTCCCTGCATATCGATCTCTGTGAATGGCGTGGTAGATACAAATACCCTGCCGCTTCCTGGACTGATTGAAACAGTTATATTTATGATTACACCTTCGGGGTTCTCTCCACTGGTCACAGCGACGGCTTTGATTGTTTTCTGTACGTCAAAAGCCAAAATCGTAGGGACTAGGAGCAGGAGAGAGATGAGAATAAATATCTGTGCCAATCGCATGTTTTTTGTACTTAATTAGCGATATAAATTTTTTGGATGTCCAGTTCACGGGTTCTTTAAATACCTATTCCTTATTTGCGAGTTTTAACCCCCCACGAAAAAGATTTAAATCCTCAGTGCTAGAAGGTTCGAGGGCTCGTAGATCAGCCAGGTAGAGCGACGGGCTTTTAACCCGTCGGTCGAGGGTTCAAATCCCGTCGAGCCCGTCTTTTTTCGCTAAAAACAATTG
>CAYSRI010000057.1:0-2568 GCA_964433405.1 uncultured archaeon
AAAATGCTCCTGAACACAGAACTTCACGGATGACGTTCAACTTCGAGATTCTTAATCCTTGTGTGCAAACCTTTTTATTTTACAGCTGATACATTTTCGATGAAACTGTTAATTTGCCCGATTTGCTATTCCAAAAATGTTGAGCTTGATTCCGGCGGCTTTACAGGAAAATATTGCTGCAAGGATTGCGGATACGTTGGCAGTTTCATTCTCGAAATATCTGAAGGAGATTACGAAGAAATGCAAAAATCGATGAGAGAGGATTTTGAAAGAAAAAAGCATTAAGATAACGTAGCTGCTAACTCTCCTTCTTAAAGGGAGAGGATACAGCAGGTTAGAGGAGTAAAACTTTAGCTTCGATGAATCTCCAGCTGAAAAAGATGATCAGCACCAAATTCCGCATTTATCCATCCAAAACGATTGAAGCAAGATAACTAACAGCTAGAGTAGTTCACTTTGAAAAAAGAATGAGCTAAAGCCGAAATAAAACATATAAGCATTACGAATTTTCAATTTAGAAAAGCTTATAAAATAAATATTTGATGCTAGCGCATGACTGGTCTCGAAGCAGCAATCCCAGAGGAACCTGACCTTCTAATATCGCTTGGCCTTGGTATAATTCTTGCCCTTGTTTTGATTCTGCCTTTCAGGGTGAAGAAAATCGAGGAAAACCTTGAGCCATTTTTCCTTGTGATGGGCATAATTGCAGTGACTATCAGCAATCTCTGGAGCATTAGTCTGATCATTGAAGCCCTTGAAGCTCCCGTTAAAATTGCAGAAGTCTATGGAATCCCGATTGGCATTTTCCAGGTTGTCTTGATTGTGGGGCTGATCATCCACTACTACCACAAGCCGATATACTCCGCACTCGTGGCTGCGATGAAAAAGATCGGTGTGAGAACATTTGCATTCATATTTGTCGTTCTTTTTGGTCTAATCTCAAGCGTAATTTCAGTCATCGTCTGCGCAGTCCTTCTTGCCGAAATTGCTCTTGTGATGCCTCTTGACAGAAAGAAAAAGGTTGAGTTCATTGTCATTGCCTGTTTCGCAGTCGGCCTGGGAGCAGCTTTGACCCCTGTGGGAGAACCGCTTTCAACAATCGCAGTTAAGAAGCTTGCCGGAGAGCCTTACCATGCGGACTTCTTCTTCCTGTTCAACATCCTTGCTCACTACATAATTCCTGCAATAATCTTCTTGGGCATTTTTGCAGCATTCAGGGTTGGAAAAAGCACTGAAAGTGTCGGCGTTCCCGAGTATACAGAGACCCTCAGAGGGGTAATAGTGAGGGCTGTAAAAGTATATACCTTCGTTGCTGCACTCATCCTGCTCGGCGGAGGATTCACTCCGTTAATAGTCTGGTACATCTCCAAGATCCCGCCGGAGATCCTCTACTGGGTCAACATGGTTTCCGCGGTTCTGGACAACGCAACGCTTACAGCTGCAGAAATTGGTCCAACATTGCAACTAAAGCAGATTCAGAGCGCTTTAATGAGCCTGCTGATCTCGGGAGGTATGTTGATTCCAGGAAACATTCCAAACATAGTCTCGGCAGGGAGAATGAAGATAACTTCAAGCGAGTGGGCAAAGGTCGGCGTACCTCTTGGCTTGGCTCTGATGGGCGCTTACTATGTGATAATCTTCTTCATTGGACTTTAATTTTTAAAATTTTTTTCTTTAACTGCTGTTGCTGCTAAGCTCGAACATCTTAGATGTAGGGCTGCGAGCCACGAATGCCTATGGGGGATAAGCAACTTTCATGAGCGAGGGTAGTTAACGGCCAAAATTAAGGAATTCAGGAAATTTTGGAATGCATAACGATCTCTGCCAGATCCATTATCTCAATTTTCTTCTTCAGCCCCTCATCTCTGGCCGCATCATCCAGCATCGCCTTGCATGCCGGGCATGCAACAGCAATTATTTCTGCACCAGTCTCTGCTGCCTCCCTCACCCTCTCTTTTGCACTTCCACTTTTTCCCTTGAGTAAATCAAATACAAAGTTCCCACTTCCGCCTCCACAGCAGAAAGAATTCTTTCTGTTTCTCTCCATTTCCACAAGCCTCAAACCCGGAACGGAATTCAGAACCTCTCTTGGCTCTTCGTAAATTCCGTTGTATCTCCCCAAAAAGCAAGGGTCGTGGTAGGTTACAGTTTTTCTTAGCTCGCCGAGCCTTATCCTTTTACTCTGGATTAAATCCAGCAGAATCTGTGAGTAATGGAAAATTTCGAAGCTTTCGTATCTCTTTAGGGCATTGTATGCGTGTGGCGAGATTGCGATAACCTTTCGCACTCCGAGCTCACTCATAGTTTTTTTATTTTTTTCAACAAGCTCCTGAAATAGTCCGAGCTCGCCAAGCATGAAAACTTCATTTCCGTCGCAGTATTCGTTCTCTCCAAGGATGCCGAATGAAACTCCTGCTTTTTTAAGGAGATCTGCAAAGCTCTTTGCCATCAAACGCCCTCTGTCCTCATAGGAGCACTCACAACCAAGGAAAAGCAAATAGTCATGATCTTCGAACCTCTCAACTTCAAGCCAGTCCGCCCTCTGCTTTCTCGGCAAACCCCAAGGAT
>CAYSRI010000057.1:2578-9304 GCA_964433405.1 uncultured archaeon
ATTTCCTTATATTTTCCAAAAAGTCCCTCACGAAAGGCGGCGCCAGGCCTTTCTCCAGTATTTCTCTTCTTGCCGAGACGATCCAGTCCACGATCTCATCTCTAAAACCCATTTTGCAATTCTCTGAGCAGTTTTTGCAGACTGTGCAGGAAAAAACGATCTCTGAAAGACGTTTCGAGAAATCTATTTCTCCATTCAGGAATGCCCGTATGAGCCAGAGCCTTCCTCCAGGGGAGAAGCTTTCGAATCGAAATCTCGCGTAAGGAGGGCAGTTGTACTTCGAAAAGTCATTTGGGAACTTGCAGTAGCCACACCTAAAGCATCTGTGAATTTCCATCATGGTATCACCTCCCAGTTTCCCGGATTCATTATGTTGTTCGGATCCAGGATGTCCCTAATCTGTTTCATCAGCTCTACAGCATTTTTATCCATCCTCTCCAGAATCAGCTTCTGGGCAAAAAGCTCGGGCTTCCACGGAATGCCTCCCAGCTCCAGCGTGGCCATATAGGATTCATGAAGAGCTTCTTTGGCCTTTTCCATGCTCTTCCTATCGGCCCTGTTGAACGGAAAGCTGAAGGAGAACATCATGCAGTGTCCCCTGCCCACGATCCTTCCCACATGCCCGTATGTGATTTCGTGTCTTTTTGCTATCTCCTTGAGCTTATTGAGCGCCTCAGCAAATTTCTCAACTGGGATTATTGCCCCGCAGTATACGAATCCACCACCCTTCATCACGTCTGCGAACCTAGTTACACTCGATGCTGGCTTTTCCAGGAAATCCTCAAGCACATCCGGTGTTAAGAACATGAAACCGCCATCCTTGCTCTTTATATAGTCCATTAGGGAATTCCAGAGAATCCTTCTTTTGAATTCTATCTCCTCTTCGCTATCTCCGTTGAAGTATATCTGGACAAGCACGATGTCTCTGAACATCATCGGGTAGGGCTGCTCCATCGTAATCACATCTTCGGCCATCTCCGTGTGCGTTATTCTGTAGACCACATCCGCAACCTTTTCGGGATCATCGAGAACGAATACCTCGATATCCCTGAGCCTCTTTTTCGGATAGAGCCTCAAACCGAGCTTTGTTATTATTCCGCTTGTTCCAAACCAGCCCAGAAAAATTCCAGCCAGATAAGGCAGAGGCTCTATCGCAAACCAGTACGGGCTGAGAGAGCAGGAACCTATTCTGCATATCCTGCCGTTGGGCAAAACGACCTCCAGGCCAGTAACCATCGTCGAGTTGAATCCGTATACCTGGGAAAGGTGACCCTGCCCGTGAATCAGAATGTTTCCGGCCACTGTAGCCGAGGGCGGGGCATCTGGCATAGAGTGACAGAGATCAGGGTATCTCTTTTCGAGAAATGCCTTCAGCTCTCCCTGAGTAACTCCCGGTTCAATAACAGCATATCTTCCAAGACGGTTTACTTCGATTATCCTGTTCATTCTTCTCAAATCCACGACAATACCTTTCCTTACAGGAACAGCGAGTCCTGAAAGGGTTAACGATGCTCCAACGGGAGTTAGCGGAATTTTGTACTTGTTTGCCAGCAGAACGATTTTCTGGACCTCCTCAGTGTTTCCGGGCATTACTACGAAATCGGGTTTCTCCCTCTCTGTCAGTCCCGGATCTTTGGAATATATGTAGAGCTCCTCCTCATTCTTTGAAACAAATTCCTCCCCGACTATCTCAGCAAGGGCTTTGTAGATATCCATAATTCACCTCCTAAACCCTCCTGAGGGCCAGCTTGCAGAGTTCGTGGAGCATTATTGGTTTTAACCCCTTTTCATAAACCCTCTTCGCAAGACTCGAATAGCAGGCGGGACAGTTGAAAACACAGTATTCTGCATTCGCTCTTACCATGTCCTCGACATTCCTTTTCTGAACCTTGACAAAGAGGTCGTATCTCTGAAGATTCCTTATTATGCCGCCGCAGCAAAGCGCATTCTCGCGATCATACTCTCTCTCAACCCTCTCTGCCCCTATTAGTTCGAATATCTTGTCCAGATAATGTTCCTTCCAAGGTGTAAGGCGGGTGGAGCAGTTTCTTTGGTATGCCACCTTAACGTTTAGCGGCTCGATCTCATCCTCATGTTTCTTCAGATTCTTGTAAAGGTATTCGAAAAAGTGAACGGGTTTGAAGGGGACTTGGATTCCGTAGGCGCTGGCGTAAGAAGTGAAGGTTGAGTAGCACTCGTCATGGAAAAAGATCACTTCATTGAAGCCGTGGTTAGCAATGTTTTCGATTATCTTCGGAAGTCTCTCCCTTATGATCGATGGCTTTCCGAAGTGAAGATAGACGAGCTGGCAGAAAAAGTGTCTGCCAAGAATAATGGACACATCCTCGAAAAGTTTGCCCTGGATCGAACCGATGTAGTCTGGAAAGAGACAGAGGGAGATAACGGGTTCCTTGGCTGCTGGAAAATACGGGAAATCCTTCTTTCCCGGAATCGCAAGATTGATCCACTGCCTTAAAATAGGCCTTGGTGCCGGAAGAATGCCTTTTTTTTCCTGCAGGTCTGTTATAAGATAGAAAGGATGATTTCCCCTCTTGCAGTATTCCTCACACGCATAACAGGTTGCGCATTCATGAAGAACGACTGAATCCTCACCGTTTATCAGCTTCATAATCTCTCTCTTGGCCTCCTCAACATCAAAATCCATGTACTGGCATCTTACGAGGCAGTCAACGGTTGTGCAATCCTCACAAAGACTTCTGTCAAATTTAAGTTCAGGCATGATCGGGATAGATTTTAATCTATTTAAAATTTTTTAAAATTTATTTTGCTTTCCCAGATCACGAGCGCCTATAATCTCCCGTTGAGCCATGAAGAGTTTGACAATTCCCTCGACTAAAGTCGCGGGATACTGGGTTTGCCGGCTTAATTAGCCTTGCAGTAAAGTTAGGACCATTTCAAACCTTTTCATAACCGCAGGTAGATTTAAATGAACTTATCTTTTCTATCGCTGATCTAATCCCTCTCTTGAGAGCGAGACTTTCAGTTGTGAAAGAAATTTTATACAATACGATAAGTTCCTACATGCGAATGGAAAAGTCCAGCAAGCTGTACAATGAGGCAATCGAGCTCATGCCAGGAGGTGTCAGCAGCCCTGTAAGAGCTTTCAAGCCAAATCCGTTTTATGTCTCAAGAGCTACAGGCTCCAAACTTTTCGATGTCGATGGAAACGAGTTCATAGATTACTGTCTGGCCTACGGAGCTTTAATTCTAGGACATGCAAATCCGGAAGTGAAGGAGGCTTTGAAGGAGCAGCTAGACAGAGGCTGGCTTTACGGGACACCTATTGAGCTCGAGGTGAAATATGCAAGACTGATAAGAAAATTTTATCCGTCTATAGAAATGCTAAGATTTGTAAACACCGGTAGCGAGGCGACGATGTCGGCTCTCAGGCTGGCGAGGGGTTTTACTGGAAAAGAGAAAATTGTGAAAATTGAAGGAAGCTTTCACGGTTCGCACGACGCTGTACTCGTGAAAGCCGGAAGTGGAGCAACTACATTCGGTGTACCGAACTCTGCAGGTGTTCCAAGCGATTTCGTAAAGAATACTCTGCAGGTCCCATTTAATGATACGGAAAAGCTTTCGGAACTGCTTGAAAAAAATAAAGATGTTGCATGCGTAATAATGGAGCCTGTGATGGGTAACTCTGCACTCATTATTCCTGAGGAAGACTATCTGAAGGAAGTTAGAAGGATAACGAAAGAAAACGACGTTCTTTTAATCTTCGACGAAATAATCACCGGCTTCAGACTTTCTCTTGGCGGAGCTCAGGAGTGCTACGGTGTAAAACCTGATATCACGACGTTGGGCAAGATTGCAGGAGGAGGATTTCCTATCGGGATATATGGAGGTAGAAAAGAGATCATGAGCAGGATCTCACCTTCTGGAGATGTTTATCAGGCTGGAACCTTTAGTGGAAACCCGATGAGCTTATTAGCAGGTTATACAACGCTTAAGATACTAGAAAGAGACAGAATTGTTGAGAAAACGGCTGAAAAGACTAAAAAACTCTGCAGCGGGCTTAGAGATTTGCTAAACGACAAAAAAGGTATTGAATTAGGTCAGATCTCCTCTATGTTCTGTATCTACTTTGGAAAAACTCCAAAGAATTACCATGAAGCTCTGAAGCTGAACAAAGAAGCTTACATGAGCTTCTTCTGGAAATTACTTGAAAACGGCGTATTTTTCCCGCCATCACAGTTCGAAAGCTGCTTTATGAGTTACGCACATACCGATGAAGATATCGAAAGGACGATCGAAGCCTTCAGCTGTGCGATATGAAGATCCGAGTGGGTACTCGCGGAAGCAAGCTTGCACTGGCTCAGACCCGAATTGTCGTCGAGAAACTAGAAAAGGAGGGATACGAAGTAGAGATAAAGACGATTAAGACTGCAGGCGACATAATGAGGGACAGACCGCTGCACGAGTTCAGGGGGATGGGTGCATTTGTCAGGGCCATCGATACGGCACTAGCTAAAGGAGACATCGACATAGCAGTTCATAGTTACAAAGACGTTCCAAGTCAAAGAGTTCCAGGGACAAAGATAGCGGCGGTCTTGAAAAGAGATAGCCCCTGCGACGCCCTTATCTCCCGGAACAACGAGAAACTGGAAGAACTATGCGAGAATGCAAAGGTTGGAACCTCGAGCCTTCGCAGAAGGGCCCAGTTTTCGAGATTGAGGAAGGTTTTAACCTTCGAAAATCTTCGAGGGAACCTTGATACCAGACTCAGAAAGCTTCGGGAAGGTCTGTATGATGCTATAATAGTTGCCGAAGCAGGAATTCAGAGACTGGGGCTGAGACTTGAATACCAGCGCTTTCCACCAGATCTAATCGTTCCACCGCCAAACCAGGGGATCATAGCCATCGCAACAAGGGAGGGAGAAGAGGGGCTGGTTTCGTTTATGAATGACGAGGAAACATGGCTTTCAGCCCAGGTTGAGAGACTGATTGCCAGAGAGTTGGGATTTGGATGTGCCGTTCCCTTTGGAGTTTATGCAGAAGTCAAAGGAGAAAAAGTTAGGATTGTCTGTGAGATACTTGCAGGGAAATACAGAAGAATCGAAAGAATCTTAGAAAGGAATTCTGCTTTAGAAGATGCGAATAAAATCGCGATGGAGTTGAAAGATGACGGGTAAAGTCTACATTGTTGGTGCAGGGCCTGGAAAGGTAGATTTGCTAACTCTAAAAGCTCTGGAAGCCATAAAAAAGGCTGATGTCATACTTTATGATGATCTAATTGGAGAGGTTGCGAAACTTCTTGAGGGGACAAAAGCCGAACTCATAAGCGTAGGAAAAAGAAGAGGCGCGCATAAGTTTGAGCAGGAAGAAATAAACAGGATGATGGTAGAACTAGCTAGATCGGGTAAAGTTGTGGTCAGACTGAAGGGGGGTGACCCCTTCGTTTTTGGTAGAGGCGGAGAAGAGGCTGAGTATTTAGCTAAGGAGGGTGTGAATTTCGAATATATTCCTGGAATAAGCTCGGCAATTGCGGTTCCTGGCAACGCAGGCATACCCATCACCCATCGTGCTTACGATCCGGCGGTGGTGTTCATCACAGGCCAAGAGAGCCGGGATAGGCTAAAATGGGACGCTTTGGCAAAGCTAAATGCAACAATTGTAGTCCTAATGGGTCTATCCAATATAGAAAGCATTTGCAGGAATCTCGTTGAAAACGGAAAAGATCCTGAAACACCCGTAGCAGTTATTGAAAAAGGTTTCTCAGAGGAGGAAAGGGTTGTTTCAGGAACCCTGCAAGATATTGCTGAAAGGGTCAAGAATGAGGGGATTAAAGCTCCAGCAATTATTGTAATCGGGAAAGTTGTAGAGCTTAGAGAAATTCTACGGGAATACCAGTCCCGCTAAGAAGGGCCATGCTTTTAAAAAACTATTCTTCCAAGCTTGACATAACCCACAGCTAATCCAAGTTTTTCTGCTTTCCTCCGAAGCTCTTTGTCGTTTGTGATTATCCCACAGCCCAGTCTCTTGGCAACTTCAAGAATCCCCTCGTCTCCCTCTTTGCTCTCTACGATCTTGGCTTTCTCAATCAGCTTCAAAGCCACCTTTACTGCGGTTTTTTCATCGCCAGACAGTTTCTCTTCAAGCATCTTTAGTTCATTAACAACTGCTCTGGGAATCACTAGCGTAAAATTGGAAAAATCCAACCTGTTCTTTACTGCGTAGATTAAAGCATTTGTATCGAAGATCACGCAATAATTCCTGAACCTATCAGCCTCCATCTTCCTCCTACCCTTCTGCTTATTGCAACTCTCCATCCTTCCTCAGCACACACAGGTCTACGTAGGGATACTTCAACTACATCGTCCCTTACAGATTTGACCTCACCGAGCGTTATAGAAGTGCCGATAGCCAGCATCAGAGGTTCGTTCATTTTTATTTTATCTACTGCCAAATCCTCCTCAACACCAACTACTCTCTCGAACAACTGTATTTCCATCGTGAAGTCTTTTAAAACTGGAGGCAGCTCATTCGGATGCCCAAGGACGTTTCCAACCATCGCATCTGCTTTTGTGAGGAATGGATCGAGCTTTGTGGCAACACCTATCAATCCTCCAGGCGTTGCCTCCTCTACCTGCCTTCCAGAAGCCATTATGCTTTCCACAACAGTCGTAATAGGTTCCCAGTCCTTATCTTTCTTTATACCGGGTCTTATCTCTACTTCGTCGCCTACTCTGAGCTTACCTCTCA
>CAYSRI010000058.1:0-9276 GCA_964433405.1 uncultured archaeon
GTCTCCTTAACTTCCAGCGATGCCTTCAGAACGGCTATTTTCGCATTCTTAACTCTCTTCGGCATCCCGGGATGGACAACCTCCTTGTCTACAACAATTCCTTTAACCAGCTGCGTATCCTTTATGCTTCCACCGTGTCTTTTCTCTATCTTCACATTGTCCTCGTCGACCTTGTACTTTCCGTCGACCTTCTCTGCGACGATCTTTATGGCATCAACTACTAGGTTTGCTAGATGTTCTACAGCGACTTCAGCATGCTTTCCAGTTATTGAGGTCTTTACAACTTTGAGTAGAGTCTCTTTGTCTTCTACGTCGACCGGTATTGCGATGCTGTCTAGTATCTCCATTGCCTTTGCTGACGCAAGTCTGTAACCTTTCGCAATAACGGTCGGATGGATTTCCTGATCAAGAAGCTCCTCAGCCTTCTTCAGCAGCTCGCCTGCGATTACAACGGCTGTTGTCGTTCCATCGCCCACCTCGTTGTCCTGGGTTTTTGCAACCTCTATAACCATCTTTGCTGCGGGATGTTCGACGTCCATTTCCTTCAGGATCGTGACTCCATCGTTTGTTATCGTTATGTCCCCAAGGCTGTCCACCAGCATTTTATCCATTCCCTTGGGGCCAAGGGTGCTCCTTACGGCTTCTGCAATGATCCTTGCAGCCGTTATGTTCATCCTCTGTGCATCCCTTCCAACCGTTCTCTGGGTTCCTTCCTTAAGTATAAGCACAGGTGTACCCTGCAATGCAACCATCCAACCACCTCCTTACAGACATTGGTGGATAGGTATTTCTATATAAACTTTACGCCACAAATGTAATCCGGTATTTCGCTGTTCTGAGCAAAAGGTTTTTAAACCTGTCTCAAACATTAATGAAATCGAAATAGAGGTGTATAAATTGAGAGAATTTGGAGGATATGAAAGGAAACCGCCAGTACAGGTTGGAGATATTAGATCGGTAAGAATTGAGGCTTTGGGAAGCAGCGGGGACGGAATAGCAAAAATAAATGGATTTGTTGTTTTCGTGCCCGGTGTGAAAGTAAACGATGAAGTGAATATCAGAATTACCAAAGTTTTAAGAAAATACGGATTTGGCGAAGTCGTGGAGTAAAAGGTTGGTGTAGCACCTTTATAGAAATTTTTTATTTTTAATTTTTAACTTCCGTTGCTGCTAACTCCCCTTCCGAAAGGAGATAATGCAGGGAAGAGCGGGGATAAATTTCGCATTTATCTGTCAAAAACGATTAAAGTAAAGCTAAAGGAAATCAAAAAGAAGGGAAATAAAGCTGGCAAGCTCTGCTACAGTTTCTCTCAATGAAGTGAGAAGCCCCCTAGCGTAAGCAAGAAATAGTTCTCCCGTTAGTTATAGTTGCCCCAGCTTGACTTCCATTTTTCTCAGATCGAGAATAGCGAATCTTCCCCAGTTCACGGGGCCGGGATTGACTGCCACTCTTTCATCTTTTAAGACTCCAAAGCTTTCGTGCACATGTCCGCTGACTACTACCTGAAAATTTTTGAGATATTTCCTTATGGCCTCGCTTCCTATGTTCTCTCCGTATTTGGTCCTGTCCAGTACTCCCCTTGCCGGGGAGTGACTGACAAGAATGTTGAAGTCCGAGAATCTGAAATTCCTCAGTATTTCCTCGTAGTCCTTTTCTGTGTACTCTGAAGGAGTTCCAAAAGGGGTCTTCAAGGAGCCTCCAATCCCGTAGAGCGTTATTTCCTCCAATTCAAGGCTTTTGCCATGAATGAAATTTATTCCATTGAGCCCGTAGCTAAGAATTTCTGCGTTATCGCAGTTTCCGTGAACAGCATAGCATTCTGGTGCGTATTTTGAAACTATTTCGTCAATCAAAATGACATCTTGCTTTCTGAAATGAGTCAAATCTCCGGCTATTAGCAGAAGATCGAAGTCGACTTTTTTAAGAATCTCTTCGAGATACTTGACATTTGAATGAATATCTGAAAGCAAAAGGAGCTTCATACAACGAATATTTCGCCATTCTTTGGAGCAAATGCATCCACACCTAAATTCTCCCTTATCCAGCTTGCAAATTCCTCACATTTTTCTCCGTGCATCGTGAAGACAACTTCGGCTCCCTTGTCAACGGCAATTTTTACAAATTCTTTGAGCTGTTTATCGTCGGCATGTGCGGAAAAGTCGTACTGCTCAACTTCCATCTGCAGCTTCACAATCCTCGTGCCGAGGTTGATCATCCTGTGCTTCAAAGCCATGTCCCCGTTAGTACCTTCCACCTGGTAGCCCGTGATAAGCAAACGGGATTTTGGATCATTGTAAACTCTTGAAAGATAGAAGATCGCCGGTCCTCCGTTCAGCATTCCTGCAGTGGTAACAATAACGGCCGGCTCTCTCAACACATCCTCTCTTTTCTTCCATTCGACCCATTCAGCATTTTTGAAAGCCCTTCGCAGGGCCTTTGGATCTTTTATGTAGTCCGGATGTCTCTCCAAAATCTTGAAAACATCTTTCCCTAATCCGTCAACGTATGGCGTGATTCCATAGCTTTCCAGGATCATCAGAACTTCCTGAGTTCTTCCTACTGCAAAGGCAGGTATTATTGCATGTCCCCCTCGCTCAACGGTGTCAATAACGCTTTCAACAAACTTTTTCTCCAGCTCCTTCCTATTCGGATGCTCCACTCCATAGTACGTGCTCTCAATTATGAGGATCTCTGACTCAGGAAAGCTTGTGTCGGCTTTTTCCAGTAATCTTGTTTCTTCCATTTTTATGTCTCCAGAATAAAGGACGCTAGTCTCATTTCTTAGATGAACAATCGCACTTCCTGGAACGTGTCCGGCGTTGAAAAATTCAACCTCAAAATCCGAGATCTCTATCGGCTCATTGTATCCAATCTCGTTGCAGTTGCTTTCAAACTGTCTCAGCTCTTTTTTGGAGAAAGGAGGGGGTTGCATCACATTGAGAGAATCATAAAGTAAAACCCGGGCCAGATCTATGCTTGGCGGGGTTAGATATATTTTTGGATCATAGTACATCAAATTTGGTGCAAATCCCACATGATCTAGATGCGCATGGGATACTATGATTGCCTTAGGTGTGCACTCTAAGGGGAATTCAGGCGGCGAAGACGGCTTTATACCATAGTCTAACACAAGAGAGTCAACTGCTACTGCAGACCTTCCTACTTCTCCACAACCTCCGAGGAACTTTATTGTTGACACCTCATATAATAGGGGAGATTGAAATATATCTCTTTCGTTTGACTAGTTCGATCGACTCCTATGGCCAGTGAACTACCCCTCGCTTACACAGGAGTTTTACCACCTCATTAAAAGAACTTGCGCCTCGATTATCTTCCGATAAAGAATCACGAGGATTAAAGGTTCTCTCTGCGAGCGTTCAGGCTATCTCATCCCCACATTTAGGATGTTTAAGGAGGCATTGTAGTATCTGTTCGCGTCTCACCTTCTGCTTTATCACCTTCAGAAGGGAACTTAGCAGTAACAGTAAGTTTAAATATGGAAAATCCTTTATAGGATATAATAATTTTTATACAGCTGAGGTGGTAAAATGAGGGAAAGTTGGGCTACGAGAACTGGATTCGTTCTTGCCGCAATTGGTTCTGCAATAGGTCTGGGAAACATTTGGCGGTTCAGCTATCTTGCACATGCAAATGGTGGTGGAGCGTTTCTGATTCCGTACTTCATAGCGCTGTTCATTACGGGGATAAGCCTGCTCATGGTTGAATTCGCCCTGGGGCACAAGTTCAGAGCGAGTGCTCCGCTGGCAATGAGACAGATTGGAAGAAAATTCGAATGGGTTGGCTGGTGGGCAGTGATTTCAGCGTTCATAATAACGACCTACTATGTCGTGGTCTTGGGTTGGGCTCTTGTATACTTTGCAAAATCGTTCACACTTGCATGGGGTTCCGATACAAAGTCTTACTTCTTTGGGAACGTTTTACAGCTTTCTGATTCTCCTTGGAATTTTAGCGGATTTGCAACAGAAGTTCTGGTGGCCGTCGTTCTTATATGGGTCATCAACTGGTTAGTGGTCTTCAGAGGTGTAAAGAAGGGGATAGAGAAGGCCAATCTGGTGATGATGCCACTGCTATGGCTTCTGGCCATTATACTTGTTGTAAGGGCAGTAACTCTACCAGGAGCCTTAGATGGCTTGGAGTGGTACCTTAGACCCGACTTCTCAAAGCTGGGTGACTACAACATCTGGATCGCTGCTTTTGGTCAGATTTTCTTCTCTCTTAGCCTTGCGATGGGTATAATGATTGCCTATGGAAGCTACCTGCCCGAAAAAAGCGACATTGCGAACAATTCCTTCATTGTCGGCCTAGCTGATAGTGCTTTCAGCTTTCTGATCGGCTTCGCGGTTTTCGGAACTCTCGGCTACATGGCATTCGCAACTAATACAAGCGTTCAAGAAGTTGTCGCGGGTGGAGTGGGACTAGCATTTATCGTGTTCCCACAGGCTCTGAATCTGATACCCGGATTTCCACACCTAGTTGCTGCAATCTTCTTCCTCACTCTCATAGTCGCCGGGCTCAGTTCCTCGATCTCTCTTGTCGAGTCGATAACTTCTTCGCTGATGGACAAATTCAAAATAAGCAGAACTATGGCCGTGAACACCGTGTTTGCGTTGGGTTTCTTGGGAAGCCTTGTTTACACAACATCCGCTGGCCTATACTGGCTCGACATAATAGACCACTTCATAAACTATTACGGCCTTGTGCTGGTTGCCTTGCTTGAAGTAATAGCAGTTGCTTGGTTCTTCAAGCTACACTCACTCAAAGAACACATAAATGCGATCTCGGAGATAAAGATCGGGCGCTGGTGGGATTGGTCTCTGAAGTATGCCACCGTTGTAGCGCTTGCCGCACTGTTGCTTCTGGATATCTGGAACAACCTGCAGAAACCCTACGGAGACTACAGCATTGACGTTCTCAGCACAGGAATTTTGGTCATACTGTTCGGAATGTTCGTATCAGCTATCCTTACGCTCAGGAGGGGTAAGGATGTCGCTTGAAGCCATAGCATTTGCAATTTTTGGCTTTTTGGTTCTCTACGGCGGACTTGCGTATTTCCTTTACAGGGCAATAAAGACAAGAAATAAATAATTTTTTTAACTGATTTTAAAATCCGCGATCTGGCATCGAGCCCAGCTAGAACCAAAGAACTTAGACTGAACTCCTCCAGACTGGTTTCCCAGCCTGGTAAGCCCCATCTTGGAGTCCTTTAGCCTCCTGCCAGGCTCGATCTTGCCTCGCAAAATTAGTAATCATCAAAATATATAAATCTTTTGCTCGCTCTAAAAAGCGGGAGTGAACTACCCACCTCCGTTGCGGTATTCCTTTCGGAAGACGACTTAGAAGCAACGGTAAGTTTAAAAAATTAAAGAGATAAAAGATCTTGAGCAACGTAGTAAGCTTTCGGATGCTTGCAGCTTGGACACTCTTCAGGAGGCTCTTTTCCTATGTGCACATAACCGCATTCAAGGCATATCCAAACGGTTTCCCTGTCTCTCTTGAAGAAGGTGCCCTTCTCGATCTCGTTCAGAATTCTGCGATATCTGCTTTCATGATGCTCTTCAGCCTTAGCTATTGCTCTTAAGTTCTCTGCAATATCTTTATAGCCTTCCTTTTCGGCTTCTTCAGCAAACTTCGGATACATCTCTTTGTTCTCGTAATTTTCTCCTTTTATCGCCGATTTTAGATTCTCCACCGTGTTACCGAGTGTTAGATCTGCCTCAGCCTGCACAGAGATTGTCTCTCCCTTCTTCAGCTTCTGTATTAGTTTGAAGAGCTGACTTGCATGCTCTCTCTCGTTTTCAGCAGTCTCCAAAAAGACTCTTTGCAGAAAAACGTATCCCTCTTCCTTTGCAATCTTAGCAAAGAAAGTATAGCGGTTTCTTGCCATGCTCTCTCCGATGAAGGCCTTGACGAGGTTTTCAAGTGTTTTCATGTTTAATCACTCTGCCATAGTCCGTGAATGTTGCAGTACTCTCTCGCCGAGACCTTCTCAGCCTTTAAGCAGAACTCAGCCATCGGTTTTTCTCCGGGCTTCAGGTGCTTCCTGTAAACGTTGCCGTCTGCTATGATCTCAATCCACTCGATGTAGTGCTTTTCCTCCATCGGGTGTGGAACGCTTCCGACCTTGACTACTATCTTGTCTCCAGATCTTTCCACAACCGGAAGGTGTTTCTCTTTACCTTCTTCGACCTTCTTGACTTCTATGAGCTTCATCGGTCTACCGCAGCAGACTAACTGCCCCCTTCCGGTGTGAAGAACTTCCACTATATTGCCGCAGATCTCGCATTTGTAAACTTGAAGCAGTTCTGTCACACTACTCACCTCAAACCTTCTTAAACGCGAACCACCAGTCGTAGCCCTCGATTTCGCCTCTCTTTATTTTCTCAAGTCTCTCCATAGCCTCTTTGACTGTTCTAGCGGGAGGAATTATCACCTTATCCCCGATGAGTTCATTGTTGGGCCAGTTTGCAGGTACTGCAACTTTCTTCTCATCGCTCATCTGCAGAGCTTTAACTGCTCTTAGAATCTCGTCCATGTTTCTTCCGATCTCCTGCGGATAGTAGAGTATAAGTCTAACGACGCCGTTTGGATCGACTACAAAGACAGCCCTTACTGTGTTTGTCCCTTTTGCTGAATGTATGAGTCCAAGAAGCTTTGAAACCTCACCAACATCATCGGCAATAATCGGGAACTCTATGGTAATACCTAGCTTCTCTTTTATCCACTCCACCCATTTTATGTGGCTAAAGGTCTGGTCTATGCTGAGCCCTATCAGCTCGCAGTTGAGCTTTCTGAACTGGTCGTATCTCTTCTGGAAAGCGACAAACTCGGTTGTGCACACAGGCGTGAAGTCTGCAGGATGTGCGAAAAGAACGAACCACTTACCAGCGTAGTGTTCTGGCAGCTTTATCTCTCCGTGCGTCGTCTTTACGACAACTCCGGGAAACTTCTCCCCCAACAATATCATACTACCACTAATTCTAGATTAAAGTCCAAATATATAACTTTTTCTTTCGAATTTCGAACCATAACTTATTAAGCTTCAGATACAGTTTTTACGTGGACGAAAAGGACTGGGAGATCATCCTGAATTTGTTGAGAAACGCGAGAATTTCGAAGACAAAGATAGCTGAAAAGCTTGGAGTGAGCGAAGCTGCAATCAGGAAAAGGATAGAAAAACTTGAAGAGAATAGAATTTTGCTTGGCTATAGAGCAATTCTGGACTTCAAAAAAGCAGGACTTTTTGTTTCTTTCACAGGCATAGATGTTGAACCCGAACACATCTGGAAGACGATGAACGCTTTGAAAGAGCTCGAAGAAGTTCTCGCTCTTTATCTAACCTCAGGCGATCACACGATACTTGCTGAAATAGTTGCAGGTTCCTTTGAAGAGCTGAACAAGATACATGAGAGGATTTCTAGGCTGAACGGTGTGAAGAGAATCTGCCCCTCGATCGTCCTTGAAGTCGTGAAATAGGAACTCACCGCAAGCTATATATGAAGTATTTACTTCCTACCCGTATGGCAGAAATAATACTAACTGCCGAAAGATGCTTGTTTAGCAACTATCACGGTGCCTTATTTTTGGGATTTACGAGTTGCGCACCAAAGAGCTTGTTCAAGCCCGCTTTTTTCTTCAGGTTCATTTGTCCCCCAGTTAGAATCAGAAACGGAGTGGCGGAATTTGCTCCTTATGGTACAAGAAAAATAGAGGCTGCACTCGTAAATCGGTTTGGAAAAGATGCAGTGGTGGTCGTGCCTCCGGATAAGGTAGAGAAGTGCATAAAATCCGAAACCAAAATTGTTGGTATTACTTCAAACGACCCCTTAGGTATGGGTCCCGCTTCAACCACTTTTTCTGGCATAAAAGGTTTTGTAAAGGAAGAATCCTACAACGTCTGGAAGTTCAGAGAACTAATCTCAAAAATCAGGAAATACAACGTAAAGATCGTAGTTGGCGGAGCGGGATCCTGGCAGTTGGAAGATCCTGGAGTAAGAAAAAAGCTTGGAGTAGATGTCGTCGTTATTGGAGAAGGTGAAAAGGTTGTCCCTGACCTTTTTGAGAGGATCCTAAGAGGAGAAGAAGTGCCAGAAGTCGTTTACGGCGAAGCCGTTGAAGCTGAAGAAATGCCGATAATAAGGGGAGCTGCAGTCGGAGGAATCGTTGAGATCGCAAGAGGATGCGGAAGGGGTTGCGGATTCTGCTTGCCCACGATGAGAAGGTTGCGGTCAAGACCAATAGGACATATTCTCGAGGAGGTGAGGGTTAACGTCAGTTGGGGGAGTAGATTTGTAACCCTGCACGCTGAAGACGTTTTGAGGTATAAAGCAGACGGAATTCGTGTGAACAAAAATGCAGTTTTGGAGCTTTTTGAATCAACGATGAAAATCGCTGATGGTGCCGGAGTTAGCCATTTTGCTTTGGCGTCGGTCGTATCCTCTCCCGAACTCTTGCAGGAGATATCGAATATCGTAGGAATTCCAAGCAAAGAGCACCCCTGGCTGGCAGGTCAAACAGGGATTGAAACTGGAAGCCCGAGGCTTATAAGGGAATACATGCCCGGAAAAGTAAAACCCTTCAAGTCTGAAGAGTGGTGCGATGTTGTTGAGCAAGCCTTTGGAATCTGCAGCGATAGCAACTGGGTACCTTGCGGAACACTCATAATTGGATTTCCCAAGGAAACCGAGGAAGACGTATTCAAGACAATCGAACTCATTGACAGATTGAACGACTACAAGAGCTTGATCGTACCCCTCTTCTTCGTTCCACTCGGAGCCATGAGGACAGAAAGTGGATTTTCAGCTGAAGAAATGAAACCATACCACTGGGCGCTCATGTCCTCCTGCTGGAAACACAACATGAGGTGGTTGAGAGAGCTTGCAGGTGAATACCTGGCTAAGATGCCCCCTATCAGCAGAAAATTCCTGAGGAGGTTTGTCGACAGGATAATCCAGAAAGCGAGTTCGGAAGTGTTGAGGTATATCGAGGAAAGAGCTGAGATCCAGCTAAAGGTCTAAATACGAATTGCAGTTTATGAGAAAACTTCGTTTCTTTCAAGACACCTAGAGAGCTTTTCGCATAAATCAACGATTTCTTTTCCGTTTTTAATCTTTGTAATAATTCTCTCTCCAAGGCTTCCGTTTTCGATTCTATCGCAGATTATTTTAAGGTATCTTCTCTCCTCATCATCTGCATTTTTCCAGGCCTCATCAAGGAGAACCTTAAGTTCATTCTTCAATTCTGCAGTTCCGTTGTAT
>CAYSRI010000059.1:0-9268 GCA_964433405.1 uncultured archaeon
TTTAAAGCCAAAAAACGGCGTACATTTTCTTTAAAAGAGTAAAACTCGTTTTGGTCAGCAACTAAGAACAACAAGGTATTCTTGTAGATTCTGAATCCTGTTGAATAATTGTTAATAATGTCACTAACAAATCTTTCTGTGTTGGGGTCATCGATCGTATACTCAAATGGCAGGAGTACCAATTTTAACTTCTTATTGTCTGGAATGTCGCTGTTAGACTTTGGCCAAATGTAAACATCGAAATCCTTGCCTGCAACCTTTTCTATTCTCCTTTTGATTTCTTCTTCTATTTCTTCCTTTCTCAAAGCTTCTTCCTTATCAATGATAATTCTATTCAGGCCAACTTGGCCACTGAAGTAATAACGTCCGTTTTCAAAATGGAGATAAAGTGGGCCGTCTATATCTTCAAGTCTTTTTAGGGCATCGCCAATTATAGCTGGAGGTATTCCTTCTCTTAAAACTGCTACTCTAAGCCTCTGAATAGTTACCCCTCCTCTTTCAGTAGCAGGGAAAGAATAAAGGAAGATGGCGGTTGCTAATCTAGTTGCGATACCGAATTTCGCATATTCGCTTCCCATTTGTCTATCAATTTTTGCTGCTCTTGCGTTATCGCCAGCTATGTCTGAAGCTATAACGCTTTCAAAAACCTCACCTATATGCTCTATGAACATTCTCCTTATGCGTGGATTTGAAAGATTTATGTCAGCTGGCTGTATAAGTGGAGTAGGGTCTTGTCTGTTATATAAATCGGATACTATCCATGCTAAAAGCCTCAATACGCCCCTGGTTCTTTGAAAAGTTGGTATTGTACCCCATCTTTCAAAAAGCACATCTATTAATTCTGGATGGAATGGATAAGATTTCTTGATCTTCTCCTTATATTTAATGTCACGAACATCCGATGGAACTTCTTCTCCAAGCCTTTGATAGATGTCAAAATATCTGGAAGCTACTATTTCATGTTCCCTCACATCTCCCAGATCCTCAAACAAACGCCTTCTTATAATCTCATAAATTTCTTCCCCTTCAACAGGCGTGTAGATCACTTGCATTCTTCCAAATATTTTTTGAAGCTGGTTTAGAACCTTCTCGCTCTCTTCGCCATAAGGAACACTAGATGGTAACGTACAAACCAGTACACATTGGCTTAACGATTGAGCTACAGCCTCTGTTAATTCCTGGAAGTAAGCAAAAATTTGGCCTTCAAATTCTTTTGCTTTAACAATATATTCAACTAACTCGTCAATTAAAAGCAGCACTGGCTTATTATCACTTAACATTTTCTCAATTGTTTCTCTTCCAGGAGTTAGCCTTTTTTGATCATGTTCTTTTACCAATTCATATGCGCCTAATTGTTCAGCTATTTCTCCCCACGGTGTCTTTCCTTTTAATGGATCAGGGACTGTACCAACAAATACCGCAACTTTAACCTCTGGAATACTCTCAAGACCGACCTCTTCCAGTATTCTTTTTATCTCTGGGATGTATGACACTCTATCTCCATTCTTAAAGAGATGGTAAAGGTAAACTAATGTATGAGTCTTTCCGCCACCAAAAGGTGTTTCAATTCGAATAATCTTTCCTTTTTCTTCTTTCCCTGCTAGAGTAACCAGGACATCTTTAACTATGTTCTCAATACCCTTTGTGAGGTAAGTTCTTTTAAAGAAAGTTTCAGGATCTATGTATTCAACTGCCGCGGTACCCTTTATGATGCTGGGTAAATCGGCTGCAAAATCCCCTATTTTTCCTTCTCTTATATCCCTATGGGGAACTGCAACTTGCCACCAAGGTTTCATGATTCATCACCTATAAACTCTAACAAACTTTCTCCACGTGCCTCCTTAATATATTCTTCTTTTCCATACAGAAATCCTTGGAGGAGCTGTCTCTCTTTATCTCCTTCAGGTAAAATTTCGGATAAAGCTTGTGCTGTCTGCCAAAACACTTCATTTCTTGCATAACCAGTCTCACTTAAAACCTCCTTTATTTTCTCCCTTTCTCCCCTTTCCCACAAAATTAAGACATAATGAAGAACGTCAATCATCGAGTTAGACTTGGTTTTCTTTAAGAAACTTTTATCCTGAGCCCTCTCCATCGGATTAAGGACTTTAACAAATTCTTTCTCTTTCTTTACCAACCCTCCCTTGTCCCATAACTCTGTCAATTCTACGCCCATGGAGCGTGAAAGTTTTATTGCATCGTCAAAGTGCACCTTAGCGTTTCCGAAAGTCCACCTCCAAAGTATGTAGAAGCGAGTTGTACTATCTATACCGCCAATATCTGCATGTTTTAGCACCCTTTCCAAAGCGTATTCACTAACAACCTTTCTAACATATTCGAGCAATTCCCTAACGGAAACCTCTTCCCCGGATAGTTTTTCTACTCTTGAATATTGCCCGAAAACTTCCACAGCTGGGCCAATAGCGCTAACGAAAAAGTCAGCGCCCCTTATTCCCTGTTCCCAAAACTGCTCAAGTTTTTCTTTAACTCTTTGTTCAATTTCTTCTTTTATTTCATTAAAGTAAGCCACTTCCTCTTTAGTACGTCTTCTGCAAACCATGTAAATAGAAGAAGCCAATGCTGCACTCTCTTTAGCTCTCAACCTTTCCTTCATTTCAGTATGAATAGGCCAGGAGGCAGTAAGCACTAGACCAGACTTAAGAAGACTGTTAATTATTGTTTCCCATGCTTCTGTGGATTTATGAGCATAAACTATTACGGCTATACCATCTAGCTTCAGAACTCTATAAATTTCTTTGAAGGATTGGGTAAGCATATCTTCAAAAAATTTTTTAGCTTTCTCAAAATGACCGCCGCGTTTCGAAGGATCTGCGACTATTTCTTGAGATTTTGGTGTCAAGGGTGTTGCAAACAACTCAGGATAGAGGTCTCCTATTGTTCTCTTTAACCAAACATAAAAGAAGTCAGATAAATCTGAATACGGAACATTATCATAATACGGAGGATCTGTGACAACAGCATCAAAGTAATTGTCGGGATAAGGAAGAGATGTAGCAGAGGCTTGGGTGACGGTGGCAGGGGTAGAACTGGTGTGAGAGCAATGATCAATAACTTTGAGGTAATACTCCATGCCAGTTTCATAACTACCAGAAGCTCCACTAAACGGGTTAGCTTCCACATAATCCCAAAGCATTGGTAATGCTTGTCTTGAATAAAGTTGCTTAATTGCTTCGGAAGTATTCTCCCACCGAGCCAACGAATTTGTAAACGCTGCTATCATATCCACTCCTAATGCCAGATACGTTGCCACTGCTTTCGCATATTCTTCATCGTATCCTTCCTCAATCATCTTCTCGTAGGCAAGCCTTACTTTTTCAACAAAGGTAATCAAAGCAAGCTTCTGGCGGGGGTTGAAAAGGTCTCCCCATCTTAGTAAACCGTATCTTTGAACCCTAAAACCAAGTGTTTCTTTAGGAGGCAATCTTTCGTTTGGTATAGGGTCAAATCCGAATTTGTCAAAAAGTATTTGTCTTTTCTTTTCGAGGTAACTTTTGGCCTCCTCAAAAATCATTAAATCTTTTTCAGTTGCCAATCTATACGTTTTGCCTTGTTTTTTTGGATTATGCAACACAACTGCTATGAGACGTTGCCCGGCCTTTCCCTCTTGGAATAATCTTCTTAGAGTTTTATCATCTATCACTGCACCGCAAACAGGGCATTGGACCTTAGCCCTCTTAACAGTCCCCTCTGATGGATCGAAATCTATTTCTTTATCTTTCACGATTTTAAAATCAATTTTCTTCTTTTCTCTATCAACAATCATTTTTAAGGCTATTTTTCTCTTTTCTTTTCTTGCAAGCCAGAATTGTTTCATCAATGGTATTTCTGCTTGACAGGATGGACTCTGGCATCTTATCGTTCTAGCCCAAATATAGCCTACTGGAAAATACCTTTCTCCTCCTCCTTCAACTAAAGCGCTTTGCGTTTGTATCGTTTCTTCTGGATAAAAGCGTCCTATCTCTTTCTTTACCTCCTCGTAAACCCACTGCCCCCACTTCTTAACATCCTCAACAAGCTTCTTGCCATATTTCTGCGGATACTCCAAAACTGCCTTAAGAATTAAAACCGCCACAGGATTATAGTCTAAAGCATAAGTTTCACAGCCAAGTCTTAAAGCTTCTAAAGGAATAGAGCCCCCGCCAGCAAAACAGTCTAAAACCTTAGGAGCCTTACCGCCGAAAAATTCTCTAATGTCCTTTCTCGCCCTCTCAATTAACTCTTCATTCAAAGAATTCTCCCATTTTGAGAGTTCAGCTATGAATTTGAGCTTTTCCCTTAACTCGTTTTCATCTTTGGGCGCGGGAACCAAAGCTGCATAGGTTGTCGCTCTTGAAGCGGCTAATGGGCGCCTAGCCCACCAAATATGCAAAGTAGAAATGTGTCCATGTTTAATGTTCTTCTCCCTAACGGATTCCTCGCTGACCTCTTTAATGGGAAAATCAACTTCAATTAATCTTTTATCCTCCATTTCAACCACCTATGTCCTCTTTTACAGCAACCCTCTTCCAGCTCTCTTTATCAACTATATAGCGAACAATATCTACTTCCTCATTTGGCTTAAGCTTGGAAGCAGGATTCTGAATAATGTAAAGTTCGGGTTTAGTGGCTGCGTTGACCACTACATAAAGCCAATATTCATCGCCCAACCTATTAGCCATCAACCATTCATTGGGTGTTAGAGCTATCTTGCCCTCTCTTGCCCTTGTTTTAACCTCTATGTATCTAAAGCTCCCATCCTTAGCTTTAGACTTTATATCAAATCCAAGGTTCTGAAGAGAGACATCTTCTGGCTCCCTTCCTTGAGACAACTCAAATTCCATTGCTATTCGCATTCCTATCTCCTCTATCTCCTTATCTTCTTTTAACTCATTTTCTGACACTTCAGGAAGTACAGCTGCAACACCCAGAATCTTCGGAGGAGAAAGTAAAAGATTTGTCTCAGCTTCTATTCTTCTTTCAAGTTCAGCTCTCTTTCTTTCGAACTCTTCTCTTCTTCTTCTTTCTGCTTGTATAACTGCTTCTGGTATATCCTCACCTTTTGCTCTTCTAGTTTCGTATTGAATTAGTTTTTCTTCAGAACGTAAAATCAATTCTTGAAGCGATCTTACTCCATACTTCCTTTTTATCTCTGCTTCATGTTCTCTCTGCCTTTTTATTTCATCGAGATACTTTGCTAAAATGTTTTCCACAGCAAACGCTACCACAATGTCTTCATTAACAATAGAATTTTTCAAAGCATCAGTTAAGCCAAAATTGGCAGGTTTTAAATCCCAAAGGATTGAGGGTGAAATTTGCTTTATGTTGTTTTGATTATCCTGATAAAGTGCAAAAATTCTTTTTCCTGCAATCTGACCGTTTCCATCATTTATCTGTCCCTCCAAAAACCAGATAAATCCATTTAGCTTACCCGATGGATCTAAAAATATAGCACCTTTTTCAACTTCTTCACCATACTTCTCAAAGATCTTTTCTATAACGGCTTCAAGAAGAGGATGCCCAGGAGCTACAAATTCAGCCTGTCCTTTGAATGCTTTCTCTTTATCAAAAGAGAACTTATTATATTCCTTAAAAACTTGCCCATATCTTATCTTGAAATCATATGACAGATTTCTAAGTTCGTAGGGCACATTTGCTATTCTCCAAAAATCGTCTTTTCTTTTCTCAACTTTAAGTCCAACCTTTTCTGCAGCTCTCAAAAAGAATTTTTCTATATATTCAGGCACTAACCTATTTTCCTTAGCAACTCTCATTTCACCTAAAATACGACAAAAATCAATATATCTGGTAGCTAAACCTTCCAAAGCAGCTTCTTTGGCTCTTTCTATGGCTTTTATATCAGGCACCTTATCAAACTCTTGGAGTATTTCATCTAAGGATTTTTTGTTAGTGATGGCTTCAATTATGAGGTCTTGAAGTGTTTTTCCTTCTGGTAAATAAGCTGAAACTACATCGCCAATTACATCAAATACCTTGCCCATTTGCTCTCCGATTATTTCAAGCTTTGTTAAAAGCTTCTCAAGAATTTTACCTTCCTTAGTGTCTACTGCAACTAGATTATAGACGTGTACTTCAAATTGCTGTCCATACCTGTGTATTCTTCCCATTCTTTGTTCAAGTCTATTGGGATTCCAAGGAATATCGTAATTGACCATTAGCCAGCAAAATTGGAGGTTTATACCTTCTCCACCAGCCTCCGTTGAAACCATTATCTGAGCTCTCTCTCTAAATTCATGCTCTGCCTGTATTCTTTTATCTAAATTCATCCCACCATGAATACATGTTACAGTGAATCCCCATTCACGAAGCTTTTCAACGAGATAATCGAGTGTATCCTTTGATTCCGTAAATATGAGCAGTTTCTCTTTCCTTTCCTTAAGCTTTTCATCTTCTATAACTTTTCTAAGCTCGTTGAGCTTGGTTTCTATCTCCTTTTTCTCAACTTGTTTAGCCAATTGTATGAGTTCATCCAATCTATCAATTTCTTCTTTTAACTCATCGAGTGTTTTTGAAGATGTGAGCTTCCCTAATAGCTCCTCTTCTTTCGCCCATCTTTCTACTTCAGGCATGTCCTCTAGAACTTCCTCACTTATATAGCCTACCTCTTGGATGATTTGACCTTGTCTTAATATCTCTTCAAGTTTACTCTTTCTTCTCTCCAAAGATTTTCTTACCGCCCTGACACTTGAAGCTAAACGCCTTTGAAGAATTAGTAAAGCAAAAGTTACATTTCTCCTCCTTTTTTCCTCCTCGATTTCTAGAGCTTTGTTGTAGTATTTTTCTACGTATTCCGTTACAGCGTTGTACAATTTCTTTTCATCCTCACTTAGCCTATACTTGATTGTTTTAACTTTTCTTGGAGGAAAAATAGGCATTCCGTCAAATGTTTTCAGGTCCTCTTTTAATCTCCTCAGAAAGAGTGGATTTTCCTTATTTTTTATAGATTCCATAAGTATCTCGTCTGTTGCGAAAAACCCTGGTTCAAGAAGATCTAAGAAGAGTCTAAAGTTGCTTGGATCCCCTCTATGAGGGGTTGCGGTTAGGAATAGCAGAAAAGTTGAATTTTTGGATAAGAGTTCACCAAGCCTATACCTTTGAGTCTTTGTTATTTTTCCTCCATACTCATAAGCTGCTAATTTATGAGCTTCATCAACTATAACTAAATCCCAAAAAGCTTCAGCTAAACTTAGCATAATGTCTTCTTGTTTAGCAAAATCCATAGATGTTATAGCCTGATTCTCCTCAAGCCATACGTTCCTGCCCCAAGATGCTTCCATTACAGCCCTATCTATAACCTTAAAGGTTTCACCAAACTTTTCTTTCATCTCTCTAATCCACTGGTCTTTTAAATGCCCTGGAACTACTATCAGAACTCTGCTAACAAGTCCCCTTTGTTTTAATTCTTTAAGTAGGAGACCGGCCATAATTGTTTTACCAGCACCTGGATCATCAGCTAAAAGAAACCTAATTCTTGGATGTTTTAGAATGTGGAAGTATACAGCATCGATTTGGTGTGGTAGAGGATCTATTTGGGAGACATTAACTGCGTATAACGGATCAAATTGATGTGCTAAACGTATTCTTCTCCCCTCAGTTACTAAAAAGAAGACTTCAGGATCGCATGAAAAATCTCTTTTCTTTGCTTCAATCCTTTTTACTCTATCCAAGTCATTTCTGGTAAGAATGCGTGGATAAAAATGTCCGGTGTTTAAACCAACACCATATACTTCAATAGAAGTTCCAACTTCTCTACAAGAGATAACTTTTATGCGTTCAGGCCAAAAAGGACCTTCGACGACATCTCCCTGTTCTAACTTCTTACTTTCCATCTACATTACTTTTAACATTAACTTAAATAAATTTTGCTCCAACTTGGTCGTCCTAATAATTATTTTTGTGAAATTCTGACATCCTTTTTACTGAAATTGGGTCATCTTTTAGATTTTATAAATTCTATACTAATACAAAACACACCCAGATGTTTAATCAGGAGCAAGAAAAAGAAGCCATGGCTGGCTATCGAGCTTGAGGATATAAGAAAGTATGATAAGCCTGTCAAACCAAAGAGGTTCGTTTCTGTGGGAGGACAGTATTTGAAAAAGTGATTCCACTCTTTCGAGCCTAAATAAAGTCGCTACCTAGCTCTATGTAAATGAACTTCAATAGTTTTTCTTCGGAGCATCAAACATGCGATGGAGGTGTGAGAGATGGATTTTGAGAGGTTAGTGGAGAATTTTTCAAGAGACATAGAGGGTCTAAATGAGTGGTGGAGCATAGCAAGAAACGTACTAGAGGGCTTTGTGGTGCCTTACCTCAGAGAGAATGAGGCAAAGATTGACCGCAACCATCTCTTGAGGATGTTGGAAGAGTGGCAGCTAAGTCTGTCTAATCGTCACATTGCAGAACGGCTCTACTACTGGTGGCATCGGATAGAAGAGTGTCTTGAGGTATTGCCATACGATGTCATGAGACTTGCAGACATCTACCTCCAAGCAGCTGATCCTGAGTACAGAGCGCTTTGTGGGGATAGCATTCCTGAAAGAGTTGGTGCAATAGTGCTGGGAGATATAAGAGTGTGCGGAACTACCCGTTTAATGGTGCGCTGGTGGATACCGGCAGACGTGGCAACAGATATGAACATAGAGGAATTATTAATCTTCTTCTGGTTAGTAGATGGGTTAATAGTTGTAGGGGATAAGGAAAAAGAGCAATCAGTTAGGCATTATCTCGATTTCTTCGGCTACAGGTACGTGATGAGAGAGGTTCCAAGAGGCATCATGTTCCTGGCAAGAAAAAGCCCAGATTTCATGATATGGATCGCTGAATATGAAGTTCCAAAAGACACAGCTTGGGAATCAGCGGTTCGCGGACATGTAGAGAAGCATCCTCGTGGCCTAATACTTGCGCTCAAGGAGAGAAAAGAAGAACTAATCAGAATACTTGAAGAAAGCAGTGCTGAATTCAAGGTCGAGGAGTACAAGTCCAAGTACAATTTGAATGACTGGGTTGCTGTTTCATACCAGATAGATCGGTCTGGAGGGAGTGCAAATGAGAATTGAAGATGTTTCCAGATTTGTTAAGAGATACAAAGATAGCTCTAAAGCATCAGCATCCTAACTCTTTCCCTTATCCTTGGATCCTCCATAGCCCTTGCAATCTCAAACATCTCCTTAAGCTTATGAAGAAGATTTCCTTCAACGATTTCCTTGAATAACTCATTGGCAATCTTTATTTCTTCTTCTATCCTGCT
>CAYSRI010000060.1:0-2446 GCA_964433405.1 uncultured archaeon
CGGGGACAATGTAACAATAACGATAGCTGAATCCTCGATGCTTGAAACTAGTGATCCATGTATGTTTTTCCTTGAAACGATGAACAATTCCGCATTTTTGCCACCAGGATTGTACACTCTTAAAATTGGAGCTAGCTGTCCACCGGGAGTCAAATTTGTAACGGCTAATGGCCTAAGAATAGCTGAAATAACAGTTTCTTCCGAAGTAAAGCAGGAAAAATTGTTTGAGTACGCTACTTGGCTCGAGAGGGAATTGATGAGCACACATAAAGAGCTCTTGAATCTAAAAGAGGAACTCAAAGATGTCACAAAAAAGCTGAATGAAACGATTTCCGAGAAGGATAAAATTGAAAAGGAGAAAAAGTTGCTTGAGCTTGAGTTAGTTGAGTTGAATGAGACTTACAGGTCTCTAGTGTCAAAATATAGTCTATTAAGCGAGGAAATTGAGAACAAGACAGGAAAAATAGCCCAAATGGAAAGCGAAATTAAAAGTTTGTCCGAGCAAAGTACAAACTACAGAATAGCAACCTTTTTCTTGGTATCTCTATTTTTGGGCTCGTTTACTGCGATGCTGTTAATGACCCGCAGATCCTAGGGTGAGAAGATTTCTTCCGAATTTGTTGTAAAATTTTTTCCAAAACTTGCATGCAGGATGAAGCGGTAATTTAAATCAGCTTTTCCGCCTTTGAAAGCATCGCCATAGCTTGCATCAACGATTTCACCCACAAAAAATGTGTGATCTCCGACCTCGACTTCTTTAACAACTTTGCACTCCAAATTCGCTTGGCACTCCTTTATTGAGGGCACTTTGACCTTCTTTGAATTTACCAGTGTAAGTTTAAGCTTGGAAATCTTGTCTTCAATGGCTCCGCTCAGGGTGCCCGCAAGCCATACTTCTTTTAGGAGTTCTATCGTCGGAACAGCAACGACAAACTCCTTGAAATCTTTTATTAGCTTGTTTGTATACCTCTTGTGTCCAATGGAAACTCCTAACAGTTTAGGTTCAAAGGAAAGGGGCACTACCCAATCTGCTGTCATTACATTCGGTCTTTCGACCCCTGCCACGACAAGGTATGTCCTTAAAGGATACAGAAGTTCAAGCATATCTCTCCCTCTTTTCGTTTATCAGTGATATGAAATCTTCCGGAGAATCCAAAGACTCCAATTCCTCTTTTAATACAAAAAAAACTGAATTAATCCTCTTTTTCAACTCCTTCTCGGTAATATAGGCAGCATTGGCATTTACGATTTCTGAGACCTTTCCTATCAGTTGAGCTCTTTTCTCTATCTCCCTAACCTGCTTCAACCCCATTAAAATCTCATTCTCTTCAAACTTTGAGATTGCATCGAATGGAGTGTGCTTCACAGTGTAAATCGCTACTCCTATCTCCCGGAGCTTTCCAACGATCTCATCCTCATTTTCTCCGCTCTTTATCTCATCATCCTCCTCGCTTAAGAATTCTGAAAAATCTATTTTTTTAATCACATCTCCAAAGATTTCTTCAATCTTCATAGCAACTTCGACACTTGCATCTGCCCCCTCTTCATAGTTCTTTATAGTTCTCTTGGAAACACCGAGTCTTCTTGCTGCATCACCAATTGTTATTCCCATGGACTCTCTGATTTTCCTGAGCTTTTCAGCATCCAGCTTTACGTAGTAACCACCGGGGGCGGAGTATATGTAGGGCAGTTCCCCCCGCAAGTAATCGTAAAAGGTTGCGAGGTTTATCACGGGCAGATTGTATCTGGTATAAACGACCCTTCTTTCTAGAAAGTCGAATTTGAATCTTTCACCGATCACGATTGCGGTAGCGTTTAAAAGCTTAGCAATTTTTCTCATTTCCTCTGCAGTCTCAATTTTCAGAGAATCGACATTGTAAAGAACCTTTATTAGTAAAATTTGATCCCCTTTTTTGGCTATGATATCAAAGCATCTGGGCTTAGTATCGACTAACTCAAGCAGGGAATAACCTTCCTTTCTGAGAAGCCTAACAACGTTAACCATTAGTAAGGACTGCATTTTGAATTACTGTAGTACAGAGTAGTATATAAAAATTTCTTAAGCAAAAAGTATTTTTGAGCCGTTAGAGTACTTGTTTCATGCTTAAAGAATACGCATCCAAGATCCTTGCATCATTTGATGAGCTGAGTAGGGTTCTTAGGAAGGAAGAAGATAATCTCGTAGTTGATGATGATCCCCTAAGAGTTGTTATAAGGAGGAATAGAATTGAATTTTACGTTTCAGGCGAATTCCATGGATTTGTTACTGAAAGCGAGGAAGAGCTAAGCGAACTTGTAAGCGAGGAAGCAAAGCTATGGCTTCAGGCATTGGCGAATCTGCACTTTAAGAGGTTTAGTTTGAGGCGATAGTATGGACTTTCCGCCGTTTCGACCGCCGAGCGAAGCTTTTAGCTATCTGATTCGTGTGGTTAGGGGTTGTAACTGG
>CAYSRI010000060.1:2456-6592 GCA_964433405.1 uncultured archaeon
ATGCCTATTCTGTTCGATGTACAAGGCTATAAGGTTTGAGCAAAGACCAAAGGAGGAAATTCTGAAAGACATAGATGACATTCCAAAGTATTTTCCAAGATCCAAGAGTGCGTTCCTCGGCGATTCGAACCCGCTGATACACAAAGACATAGTCGAGATAGTCCGTTATTTGAAAACTAAGAGACCTGAAGTTGAGAGAATCACAGCTTATGCGAGGATTAAGACGATCGCGAACATGCCAGAAGAAAAAATGCAGGCTCTCAAGTCTGCTGGACTCACCAGATTGCACATGGGTCTCGAAAGTGGAGACGATGAGGTTCTAAAGATTGTTCAGAAGGGAATAACTCCAGAGGACGCTATTAAGGCCGGCAAAAAGGCCGGAAAATACTTTGAAATGACTTATTACGTGATCACAGGTTTAGGAGGAGTGGAAAGAAGCGAAAGACATGCAATAAATACTGCTAGGGTGATAAACGAGGTGAAGCCGACTTTTGTTAGGGTTAGAAATCTAACCATCACGAATCCAGAAATGGAAGGCGTTGTGAAACTTCTTAATGCCGAGGAGCAGCTTGAGGAGCTCAGAAAACTGATTGAGGGTATAAAAGTTGAGACGTATTTTACTACAGACCATGTTTCGAACTATCTTTTCACTAAAAGGGGAGCGATTTTTACAGGAGTTCATGGCAGAATTCCTGAGGAAAAGGATGAAATGCTCAGAATTATAGAGGATACCCTTGAGACTGTAAGGACCCTGAAAAAATCAGGGGTAGAAGTTTTCACAAGCAACGATATGTTCAAGCTCGGTTTAATAACTCTTTAGGGTTGTTTACAGCTTTTTATGTCAACTTCCACTACCTCACCTCTGGGTCTTACTTCCTTGAAGATTTGCCCTTCAAATCTGTATACTTCGGCCCCGGTAAGCCAGCAGTCTGGTGGTAGTCCAGCCTTCATGCATGTCTGGCTTAAAAACTCCTCAGCGTCAAATCCAAACTCAACCGCAACTTGCGGAAGCAATAGTCCAGAAATTAAACCTTTTCTCACTATCAAACCATGTCTTCCAATTTCCACAAAATTTGGAAGTTCATAGGGCTTTGCGTTTATCTTTTCTGGTTCTGTCAGAATCGTAACTTCGAGTGTTATCTCGTTCATTTCGCTCAGCCTTACAGGCTCAAATCGTGGATCGTCAACTGCAGCGGAGATTGCAGACTCTATTATTGCCTCATCCAGCCTTTTTATGGGATACGGGAAGCCAATACAACCTCTTAAATCACCGTTCTTGAGCAGGGTTGTGAAAACACCTCTTTTTTCTGCGAATACACCACCAAGTCTTTCGCTTATAACCTTTTTTTCCTCTAGGTACTTCTCTATTGCTTTTCTTGCAAGTCTTACGGCTTTCGTACCTTCTTCAAGGCTGAGTCTCATAAAGAGAAAAAGTATTTTTAAATTAATAACCTTGTTGCTTCATGATCTTAGGCGTTGACATCGGTGGAACGAATACAGACGTGGTTTTGCTTGAGGACGACTTTTTTGAGGTTGTAGGCAGCTTTAAAACCAAAGAATTCGATCTGAGTAAAATAAAAGTTGATTACGATGCTTTGGGTGTCGGTATTGCAGTATGGTTCAAAAATGGAAAGCCTGTGGGGGCTCCAAACTTAGAAAGAATTCCGGATTTGGAAACAGAGAAACCCAAAGTAGTCGATAACGACGCAAATTGCTTTGCTTATTTTTCTTCCTACCTCACAAAGAAAAAGAACGTTCTTTCACTTACCGTTGGGACGGGAATAGGTACAGGGATTGTGATTGAGGGTAGAGTTTATCGAGGCGAGGGTCTTGCGGGAGAGCTAGGTCACACTTTTGTTGGAGGACGGAGAAAGTGTAAATGCGGGGGCTATGGACATCTCGAAGCTTATTTTGGAGGATGGGCAATAAAGGACATAAAGGAAAAGCTCGAAAATGGATCAATATATGATACTAGAGGATTTAGACTCTTCTGCATTGCAGTATCAAATGCAATAATGCTTCTGAATCCAGAAATAGTTACCTTTGGCGGCAGAATCGGTGGAAGGCTGGATGAAAAAGTACTCACGGAAGAGATTTTGAGGCTGATTCCTGAAGTTTTCAAGCCAGAGTTCAGAGTTATTAGGGACGATTACGCGGTTGCCAAAGGGGCTTCTCTATTAGCTCGGGATTTACTCAAAAAATAGCTCACGATATTCAGAAGAGTTAAAACCCTCTTTCTCCATCAAATCGAGAGAAACGATGAATTCATCCTCAACCTCCCTTTTTGTCCCAACCACCAAATATTTTTCGCCGTTTATAAGTTCCAAATCCCCTCTTGCAAAAACTTTCTCTCCCTTGAAGGCCTGACCTGCAAAGGTATGCGTGAAACATAGGATAGCTTTAACTTCAGGGTGTTCAAGCGGATAATAAGCTGGATAGTCAAATGTATAAAGGTCGTCGGTGAGTTTAGCGGTGATAGCTGTTTTTCCAAGCTTGATTCCCGCATCTTCGGGTATTCCGTTATCTATTTCCTCGTAACCTCTCACATAAAGAAGATCAAAATAGGTCTCCCCGATGTACGCTCGATGGAACTTTCTCTTTTCGTGTGCAACAAACAGTTCGTATGGAATTGGGACTCTTCTCTTTCGATATATAAAGTCCCACATTTCTTCATCTAGGTCTGAGAGTTTGCCCGTTTCAATACCCTTTCTCAGTCTCTCCCGCGCTAGGAACCAGTACTTTCCATAGACTATGAAGTCCACATCGGAATCTTCGCTTTGCAGCCCTATCAGCCTAGATCCTGTCACTCCCATTTCGTGCGTTGGGATGGTGCTGAAGAAATTCACGACCTTAGCAACACTCGAGTCCATTGCATCTTTCAGTCTTTCTTCTGGCTTGAAAACCTCATCAATATCACTCAAGGGAACTCTGAAAATCCCACGCTCGTAGTACTTTTCCGCAGCTGGGTGTGCTAGGGCTTCTTCATGTGACAGCTTCTTGAATCTTTTCCCACCCTTTATTCTGTCTCCATTTTCGTGCGGGGAGTATCGCAAAAAGCACTTAGCCTTTTCATCATTTTTGTAGCCAAGAACCGAGAAGTAGCATTCCCCTACCCTTAGGAAATCCCTAAGGCGAATAGGTCGCATAAACTCTCTTTATATCCTTTGCAACAGCCTTATCACCATCTCTTTTGAGCAGCCTTCCATCGAGGAGCTTAATCCTCCTAATCACGAACTTCTTACCATCAAATTCGATCTCTTCCCCGACCGAGAATTCTGTTTCCCCGTCGAAAAGAACCTTGTAGGGGGTAGTTACTGATCTTTTGTGCAGGCTGAATTTGACGTAGACTTCACCGACCTCTTTAAGCCATACGGCTTTAGAATCTTTGGCCTTTGCAAATTCTACAGTTCTTCCGTCTTTTAGCTGAATTGCGGTTATCCTTCCCAGCCTGCTTTCACCTTCAAGGTCAACTATAAGCTCGGATCCCTTAATAAGGTCCTCTTCTTCAGGTATTTTTAAAGTACCTATTTTTGTTTCCTTATCCTCACTAAAAATAGCTTTTAGTTCTATCTCCCTTTCGGGGGTTAAATGAGTATGAGTTCCACAAACCAGACATCTGTAAAGATTTTCTTTAACAACTTCGTGCTCCGTTATTTCTTTGCAGGTATCGCAGTAAATCTCCGATTTCATAATTTAAGTCTGCATGCTGAATTTAAATACTTGTTTTGGGTTCTAGAAGTTATCTCAATAAGTTTTTAATACTCGCGGAATTCTAAAGCGCATGCACTACAGCGTCTGCGTCTTGGGAGCTACGGGAATGGTGGGGCAGAAGTTCATTCAGTTACTTGAAAATCACCCTTGGTTCAAAGTGAAGAGCCTTGCAGCATCTGAAAGAAGGATTGGGAAGAAATATGGAAGTGAAGTTGAATGGATAGTTTCTGCAAACCTTCCTGAGTATGCAAAAGACGTTGAAATGGTCCCGCTTGATCCGAAATACGTGGATGCTGACATAGTCTTCTCAGCTCTTCCTGCGGACATCGCAAAAGAAGTCGAACCGAAGTTTGCTGAAGCTGGGTTTGCTGTTTCGAGCAATGCCTCAGCATTTAGAATGGAGGAAGATGTCCCCCTCGTGATAC
>CAYSRI010000060.1:6602-8926 GCA_964433405.1 uncultured archaeon
CCTAAGACTTATTGAAGTGCAGAAAAGGAGAAGGAAGTGGGATGGGTTTATAGTCACGAATCCGAACTGCACAAGCACGATGTTCGTTATTACTCTGAAGCCACTAATGGATTTTGGATTGAAGAGTGTAAGGATCGCATCAATGCAGGCTTTGAGCGGCGCTGGTTATCCTGGAGTACCTTCCTTGGCTATAACGGATAACGTAATCCCATTCATCAAGAATGAGGAAGAAAAGTGTGAAATTGAACCACTTAAAATGCTAGGATCGTTTAAAGGCGACAGAATTGAGTTTGCTAAGTTCAGAATCTCCGCTTCGTGCCATAGGGTTCCAGTTATAGATGGACATACAGAAGCTATTTGGGTAGAATTCGACCGAAATGTTACTGTAGAAGAAGTGAAGGAAGCATTCAACTCTCTTAAGCCACTGGATCTTCCTTCTTCGCCAGAAAAGGTTATCGTAATCAGAAATGAGGTAGATCGGCCGCAGCCAAGGCTTGACAGAGACACTGGAAAAGGAATGAGCGTCGTTGTTGGTAGGATCAGGAAAGACGCATGGGGCATAAAATACATAGTTCTCGGACACAATACCGTTCGAGGAGCTGCAGGAGCTAGCATATTGAATGCTGAGTTGCTCGTGAAGGAAAAGATGGTCTAAAACCTTTTTAACCTACTGTTGCTGCTATGCCCTTTCGAAAAGGGATACAGCAGGGAAGATGGGGTGTGATTAAAACCTTATAAAGTCTCTATCGCCCAGTTTTTTGCGATTGGGGGGTGGAAAGAGACCTAAAAACCCCTCAACATCCTAAATGTGGGGCTGGGACAGCACTGAAGGTCTGTGGAGAAAGAACCTCTAAACCTCGTGATTAGCTACGGAAGTGTAATCGGGGGGCAAGTTCTCTCAATGAAGCGAGAAGCCCCTTGCGTGGGTGAAGGATAGTTCACTCCAAAAAATTTTAATAGTCTCAATCTATTTTCTCTATGGAATATCAGTTCGGCGAGTTTCTTTTCAGGGCGGAGATAAGGAGGGCAAGCGATCTGAAGCCCGTTTTAGCTCATCCAGAGAAGCTTGAGGGGGATTTTGATGCTTATTACATGTTCAGGGACATATACGAATCTGAGAGAGATAAGAGAAAGATTTTGGATGCTAAACTTAGATACGACTTCACGATTATCCCACCAGCTGAGATTGGCGGAGAAAGTGTAAAAACCTACGGTCATTATCACCCAGCAAACTCCGCTGGACTTACTTATCCAGAAATATATCAGGTTCTTGAAGGGAGAGCGATTTTTTTTATTCAAAGAAGAGAAGGAGAGAAGTTGGTAGATTGCATGGTTGTTGAGGCTGAAAAAGGCGACCTAATTATAGTTCCCCCTGGTTGCGGTCATGTAACTATAAATCCGACAAAAAAAGTGCTTTTAACCTCAAACTGGGTTTGTAGAAGCTTTACTTCAATTTATGAACCCTATACTATGCTTAGAGGAGCTTGTTATTACTATATCAACCATGAATGGGTCAAAAATAGGAATTACACAGCAGTTCCAGAAATAAGGTTTTTGGAACCATTCGATAGTCAGGAGGAAGAGATGTACTATTTTGTTGACGAAATAGAAAAGCTTGAGTTTCTGGTAGCACCAGAAAAGCACTTTAATCTTTTCAAAAAATATTTAAAAAATTAGTAATAATTTTAGTCTTCTATCTCCTTTACATCGAGGTTGCGAGCTTTATGTCATCTGCTGTAACGGTCTTCCTTCCAGAGTGCTTTGCAATGTCCACAGCCTTCTTTGCAACTTGTACTGCGTAGTCTTCGAGTACTTCAACCATCTTCTCAACTGCATCTGCACTTACCCTTTCAGCACCAGCCTTTCTAATCAACCTATCAACTGGTGCCATAGGCAATTCGGCCATTCAACCCACCTCCTTTCTCCTTTCGCTATGAAATTTAGTATTAGGTATATATATACTTTTCGGTCGAAGTTCCACAAGAAGCGAGCTTTTGAACTTTTGGGCTGTAATGTTGTCCCTAGTTTGAAGAAGGGAAAATAGTGTGGGGGTCATCAATGCGATGTTGCAAAGGCAATTTATGCAAACCGAATATAAATACGAAATCTTAAATGAGAAATTTAATCTATCTAAAAAATTCTAAAAAATATTTAGCCGAATAATGCTGCGAGACCCTCTACAGCTTCTTCCTCTTTCTTTTCCTCCTCTTCCTTCTTCTTCTCTTCCTTCTTCTCCTCTTTCTTCTCCGCAGGAGCAGGAGGCTGGGCAGTTGCTGGGGAAATCACTGGCATTGCTGTTTTCTGCAGAGCTTCAGTTATGTTTA
>CAYSRI010000060.1:8936-9151 GCA_964433405.1 uncultured archaeon
CCTTCAAGGGCCGCAACCAATGCCTTGACCCTTGCTTCGTTCACAGCAACCCCTGCAGCCTGAAGAACTGCTTTCACGTTGTCCTCATTAATGGCCTTTCCAGCGGAATGCAACAACAAAGCTGCATATATATACTCCATCTTCAACACCCCCTTATCCAAATAAAGAGGCAAGCCCCTCTATGGCTTCCTCCTCCTTTTTATCTTCTTCTTTCT
>CAYSRI010000061.1:0-8772 GCA_964433405.1 uncultured archaeon
AAACACCGAATATTTTCGCAACTTCTCCAGTTGTGTACAATTTTTCTGGCATCTAAGTTATTGAAGTCATCATAGTTAATAAACTTTACGCTAAATAGAAGCAGTTTCAGAACCCCCTAGCTCACGCAAGAAGCTACTCCTTCATTAGGAGAACTTGCCCCCTCGATTACCTTCCTATAAGGAATTATGTTGGGTAGAGGTTCTCTCCACAGGTTTTCGGCTCGCAGATCCACAAACAGTGGAGGAGGCATTTTAGTCTCTGTCCGCGTTCAATCCGCATTTGAAACAAAACAATCTATCTTTTAGGGCTAGATCTTCCACAATATAACCACACTTAGTGCATTTTAGCCTCCAGCATAATTTCCCTTTCTGAGTCTCAATATACTTCTCAATTGTCTCTTTTGAAACATTGCCGATATTTGCAACAAATTACGAATTATTCCACAGCGATGGAAGCTTGAGCAATGCTGGGAACTTCTAACTTTTATCCTCTTCGCGATCTTATGAACTGGAATGGCCGGATAGATTGAAACGAACAGATTTAGATGGTCCGGGTTTATTGCAAGCTCGAGATCCTTGATTCCCAGCTTTCAAAGCTACACTTTGAGAAAAGATTTATAACAAGATTAAAATAAGCAAAATTATGATCTTGATAAACAAGAAAGACGTAACGAGACTTCTGATCCTTTCAGAACTGCTGCTGAATCCAGAATGCAACCAAAGAGACATTGCAAAAAAGCTTGAGCTGACGCCCCAAGCAATTTCAGAACACTTTAAGGAATTGATAGCAGAGAATTTCGTAAGGGTCGTCCATAGGGGGTACTACGAAGTAACGGAAAAAGGCGAAGAATGGTTATCCAAGAATTTACTAGACCTACATGTTTTCAGCGAGGAATTGCTTAAGAAGGTTTACTCGAAAAGCATAGTCACAATTGCAAGGGGAAGTGTAAATGAAGGGGATAAGGTAAAGTACTGGTTTGAGGATGGTTTCATATTTGCAAAGAAGGATTCAAAGGGGAATGGTATTGCTCTCACTTCGGCAGAAGATGGCGAAGATCTGCTGATAAAACCAACGGGAATATTCGAACCACCTCTAAAAGGAGAGATAGTGATCGTAAAAATTCCAAGCGTTGGAGAAGGGGGGAGCAGGAGTATCAATCTAGAAAAATTCCGAGAACTCGTCAAGAGCAGGAGCAGAAGCATTGTGGTGGCTTTAGGAATCGAAGCGCTTATCGCATGCAGAAAGATAAAGGTGGAACCGATATTCTTTGGGGCGAAAGAAGTGTGCATTGAAGCGGCTCATCATGGCTGCGGGGTAATCGCAGCATGTGTTGAAGACAGGATAAACGATCTGCTTAGGAGTTTAATCGAAGAAAGGTTGAAGTTCGAGATTAAGGAGCTTTAAGAAATATTATATTTCCGATAAATTTTTTTACTTTTTCTAGAAGTCCTCTTCTTTCCAAATCTGCAACGATGAGGCTAACCTTTGCTTCGCTGAATCCAAGCTTTTTTCTCAGGTCTTTCTGAGTTATTCTACCCCCTTCTGATTTTATCAACTCAAGAACCTTCTTTAAATCCTCTGGAAGGATTTCGATTTCTTCCTTCACTTCAACCCTTGATTTTCTCCTCTTTTTTAAATAATAAATTCCAAAAATTCCAGCCAAACTGATTGTTATCACAAGCCAGCTATAATCAGCCTCACTCGTCTCCCCAATTTCCGGTAACTCGGGAATTTCCTCTGAATTCAAAACATCAAGTTCCGGAAAGAGAATTAAATCGTACAAAATCCTGCCCTTTACAGTAACGTGCTCAACTGCTACAAGGTCCCCGCTTCTTGCAACTATTGTGTAATTGCCCGGTTCGATATCAAAGCTGTAGTTACCATCTTCCGCTACCATTTTCTGCTCTACCCCGTTCTTTATGCTCACGACAGCTTTAATTGGCTCGAGTGTGTCCCAGCGGTAGACTTTACCGTATATCGTATCCGCTAAAGCCGGGGATGAAGCCAAAAGCAGGATGAAGAAAACAAGAACTGCCCTCAAATCAGATCCCTCACCTTCGGTATTGGCGGCAACCTTCTCTTGTGCTCCGAACCCTTCACGAGCTTTAGAACTCTCTGGAACTTCTCATCGTCCATCCTAATCCCCTTTTCGATCATCTTGAGTATTTCATCGAGCTCAGCATAGCTCATTCCGATCTCATCCTCATCGGTCTGACCAACGAACAGCCCTGCTGTTGGCTTTTTCCTTATTATCTTTTCAGGCACACCCAAATACTCGGCAAACTGAAATATTTCGGTCTTGTAGATATCCCCGATAGGTTGAAAATCGACGCCGCCGTCGCCGTACTTTGTGAAGTACCCGATTGAGATCTCGCTCTTGTTTCCGGTACCAGCCACAAGCCTATTAAGGCTGTTGGCGTAGTAGTAGTTTATCATCATTCTGATCCTTGGCTTCAGATTTATCTCAGCACTTTTGTTTGCTTTTCCAAGCTTCTCGATGAGCATGTTCACTATGTCCGAGATTTCTATGACCCTGTATTCTATCCCGAGCATTTTTGCTATTTCAATCGCGTCCGCTACATCTTCTTCAGGAGTAACTCCTTTTTCTGGCATTATCGTGGCAAGGACTTTTTCCCTTCCCAATGCCCTAACACAGAGAAAAGCAACAACAGCGCTATCAATACCTCCACTAAGGCCAAGGATTACTCCTTCTGCATTCGCAGCTTTAACCTGTTCTCGAATGAAATCAACGATTCGCTCTGCAATTCGCTCGAAGTCCATGAAAGAAGTTTTGAGATTTGAAGATAAGGATATCGAAGCAATAGATAGATGAATACCTCTATTGCCTACCCAAAACTATATGTCGCATCCTCCTATTCTGCTCCAGCATAAACTTTCATTCCTTCCCTCCTCATATCATGGGAAGGTCTTCGGACTGAACGGATAAAGCCCCCACATCCATCTGGTATCTTTTTAAGCAAATTCTTAACTGCCAGAACGTCCCTATCTTCTTCTAACCGCAGCTTGAGCATTTCATTCGCATGTATCCATTCGATCTCAGCTTTACAGGTTTTCCATTGGCGGAAAAACCATTGGAAGCTACCATAAGCTTGTTGATCTCAGTTGACAGAAGAAATCGGAGAAGTCAGGCTTTGTTCAGACGCGTCAACGCTGATCGGGTTGCCTTCCATAACCTTCCCATAACCTTGCCGAGCTGGCTCGACAGGTCTGGGGTCCTGTCAACCCTGATGCAAGGGTTGCCATGCAAGGCAATCACCTGCAATCCCCTCCATCTTAGAGAGGAGTGGTTGACCCTAAGACGCAAGAATGAAAACAAAGGATTTGAAATTCCTGAAGTAGGCTCATCTACCTTTTGATGACACCTCCTATGCTGCTACCGTATTCAGACATCTCGAGCATAATCATATTTATTTGACCTCATGTAAAGAAAAATGGAAAGAATTTTAAGCCAAGGTTGGGAAATATTGTCATGAGAACAGCATTGTTGCTACTCTTTCTCTTAATTGGAACAAGCTCTGCAGAGATCATTCCATCACTTTGCTGGAAAGCAGAGCTTACTGGCCTAGTTGATGCAACTCCAAGCTACGACAACGGCAGCATTTACGTAACAAACTGGTATGGTTGGTCAAAATGGGCCCCAGGGTTATACAAACTTAATGCAACAAACGGACAGATTGAATGGAGGAATGAAGCAATAAGCGGCGCAGGAAAGGTTCTTGTAATCGGAGACACTTTAGTAGTTGGAAACCTTTCCGGGCATCTTTACTTCGCGAACACCACAGATGGCAAGATAAAAAGATCGATTCTGCTTGAAAGCAACCCCTCATGGTACGGCATAGCCTCGTTGCCAGTATATCACGAAGGAACGATTTACGTTCAGACGTTTTCTAACTCAACAGTCTGGGCTTTAGATCCGAATGGAGACTTGAAATGGAAATTTTCCGCTAAGGTTGAAGGCAGCCCCTACGCAAGCCCATTTGTATTTGATGACAAGATCTTCTTCTCTGCTGGCAACAGGCTGTTCTGTTTGAACAAAAGCGGGATTGAGCTGTGGAACTTCACTGCAGATTCAAAGATAACGAATTCGCCCGTAGTTAGAGATAATAAAATCTTCTTCGCGAGTGAGGGTTCTTTTTATGCTCTTGATCTCAACGGAACACTTCTCTGGAACAGAAGCTTTAATGGAACAATTTCCAACGCCGTCCTTTCAGGCACATCGGTTTGCATTGGTGGCAAAGACCGCGTTTCCTGTTTCAATGCCACGGATGGAGAGCCGATCTGGGAATTTCCGACTCAGGGCAAAGTCGATTCAACTCCCGCAATCCACGAAGGTAGAATTTACTTTGCGACGAACACGCAATATGGGACGCTATACGCTCTGAATTTGAGTACTGGCGATCTTCTCTGGTTCTACCGCCTAATTCCTCCTGAGGGTGGCTACTACAACATAATGTCTTCTCCAATAATAGCCGAAGAAAAGCTTTTCATTGGCGCTGACTCGGGTTTCGTTTACTGCTTCAATTCATCAGGAATTTTGGAGCTTAATGTGACCCTTTACCCCGGCAATTATACCGAAAAGATCAATGGAACGGAGTACACGGTCAGCAAAACTTCTGCCTTAGGAGCTCTGCACTTTGCAAGTTTGGGCTCAAAGGCTGAGGGGGCTGAGATTGGCTTCAGCTATAGGCTGAATGATTCTTGGTATTCAAGCTACGGCCTGTTTTTAGACTCTCTAATGGGCTTGAATGAGTTTTGGTGGACTTTCTACGTTAATTCCGAAATGCCTTGGTCTGCAATTGATAAAGTAGAGGTGAAAGATGGCGATGCGCTTTACTTGATCTATGGCGCAGGCTTTGAAACACCGGAAAATGCAACTACTATGATAAAGATTAACATCGCTGTTAAGCCAGTTGGGATCAACGATATTTCTGTCAAAGCTGGAACAAGAGGCGGTAACATTACAGCTTTTGCGAACGTCTCAGCCATCGAAGGCTGGTATGCCCTCGTGTTAAGCGGAGTAAACTCTGATGGCGAGAGCCTTGCCGGTGTTGCCACCTTCTACTCCAAAGGAGACCTTAGGGTCCCAGTCCTCGTTGCAGTTCCTCAGCAGCTTAAGGTTGGAACTTACAGACTTTATGCAGGAATATACAAACTCGAAGAGTATCCCCATAAACTGGTGTCTTTCTTTGGTCCAGTAGAGGTGGAGGTTAAATGAGGGCTATATTTTTGCTTTTGCTCCTCATCGCCCCCGCATGTGCTTTGAGTATTCAGGTTTCGGGAGACTGCGTTAATCAGAAAATCTTCATTTACACTGATCAGCCTTGTTTTCTTGCCCTGAGAATGAATTACGGCGTCCCAATTTACGCAAGTACTTATGAGGGCCCAGTAACTTTTGTTCCAAAAATCGCGGGAGATTTGCTGATAACCGCATTTTCCGAGAAAGAAGAGGCCAGCAAGGTTGTAAGAATAAGGGATTGCGCAAGATTGGATCATCAAATTTCGGTGAATATACTTCCGGATGGAAGCTTTGAGGAGCATGGGAAGAAGATAAACTGGAGAACTGCTTATGGTGCACTGAAAAAGGTATGCGAAATCCTTGGATATTCCTGTTCTTCAAAATTAACAGATTGGGGATTTTTCGTCGATTGCATTCGCGGAATTTGCACTGGAAGTCTTGGAAAGACTTCTGGCTGGATGTACTGGGTGAACTATCCGAACAAGCCAATGCCGGGAATATCTGCGACCGAATATCGGGTTTATCCAAACGACAAGGTCATCTGGTATTTCTCGAGAAGCATGGATGAAAAGCCTGAAACTTCCCCTTACAGCATAGAAATCACCATCGGTCCCAACTACGAAATTAATGCAAACGTAAATTGGAAGACGAAAGTTCCTCCCGTGGCTGACTTCGAATTCAGTCCATCGACTCCATATGTTGGCCAAGAAGTTGTTTTCAACGCCTCAAATTCCCTTGCATTTGGAGGAAAAAGGATCGTCGAATATCTCTGGCAAATAGACGGGAATGAGTTAAAGGGGATGGTGGTTACATACAAATTCGAAACGGAAGGAGAATACAAGGTCAAGTTAATGGTTTTCGATGAAGAGGGTTTGTACAGCTCAGTTACTAAGACTCTGAAGGTAGTTAAGGCCGAAGGTTACGGGAATTTCACTGTGGAGGGAGAGAAAACGATCGATTTCGGCTTTTTTGTTTTGAGGATCAGGACAGAAAAAGCAGAGGTGTCGCTTAAGAACGAAAGCTGCAGGGTTCCACATTACGAAGTTAGGGGCTGCTTCAGCTTATGGTCTAATGCATCAATTTCTGCTGTATTGGAGAGCAACGAGAGCTTTAAGGTGCTCGATCTAGGTAGGGACAGATGGGTTCAGGTAAAGGGAAACGGGAACTTTACGGCAAACATCTCCACTGGTAGCTTTGCAGTTTTGACAGCTTGGAAAGATTTCCCGCTCAGTGAAAAGGATGAGAGGATAATTAAGGCTCTGAAATACCTCAAAAGTTTGCAGAGAGATGATGGAGGGTTTGGTGAAGAAGGTAGTCTTTTCTCCGCAACCTGTTGGGCCATAATGGCCATAGTCTCTGCCAATGAAAATCCCGAGGATTGGAAGAAGAACGGTAAAAGCCCGCTGGATTACCTTAGGAAGAATATCAGAGAAGAGATGCCAAAAATGGGTACGGCTGACATTGCAAGAACAATCCTCGCCCTAGTGTATGCTGGCGAAGATCCGAGGAACTTTGAAGGCTACGATCTAGTAAAAATGCTGAGAGAAAAAATTAAGGAGAACGGTCAGATCGGTGACTACGTTTACACAACTCTCTGGGCAGCAATGGCATTAAAATCTGCTGGAGAAGATGTTTCGAAATCGGTAGAGTGGATAAAATCCGTGCAAAATCCAGATGGTGGCTTCCCCTGGATCGAAGGCGAAGAGAGTGACTGCGATGACACTTCGGCTGTAATCCAGCTTCTGATGGTATCCAGAGAATATCAGGCTGTTGATAGAGCGATTGAGTTCTTAAGGACGTGCCAAAATCCGGATGGCGGCGTTAGGTACTTTGGAGAGTCTGCAAGTAATTCTGCAAGCGATTCTTGGGTTATTCAGGCCATAGTTTCAGCTGGGGAGAATCCTATGAACTTCTCGAGAAACAACAGTAGTGTGGTTCAGCATCTCCTGAGCCTCCAAGCTGCCGAGGGCTATTTCAAGTACACAGCCTACGAGGTCTCAAATCCTGGCTACATGACAACTTCCGCCATCATGGCGTTGCTCGGAAAATACCATCCAATCAAAATGCTGCCCGTTTATAAGACCACCTTAATTTTGGATAAAAATAAAACCATTACAATGCCAATGAGGGTATTCTTGGAAACGAGTATAGATGAGCTTACCTTTATTACCAATGATGGAACTGCAAATCTCACAGTGAGCGTTGAAAGGCTAAAAGAGGTACCAGATGAAATTAAACTTGAGAATGCAGTCCTTTATCTTTTAATAAACGTGACACCATCGAATGTTAGCGGATACATCAAATTTGCGATTTCGAAGGATTCTTTGGGAAACTATGTTCTTATGAAATTCAATGGCACTGACTGGATCAGGCTTGAAACCGAGCCTTTCGGCTTTGATGACAGCTACAATTATTACAGAGCCTATACACCGAGTTTCAGCCTTTTCGCAATCGCTGAGGAGGAGCAAGTGATACCTACAGCCCAGATGACTACCCCTCAGGAAGAAATAGTCGAAACTACAAAAACAGCCGAAAACATCTCCAAGGAGGTTGGTGAGCACACTCCAGTCGATGTGAAACTGATCGCAGTACTCGGCATCGTTATTGCAGCATGTTTAATTGGTCTTGCGCTATGGCTGCGAAAATAAAACTCGAAATTGCCCTAATCATAGTGATCTGCACTTTCATTGCTCTTTGCGTTCAACAAGTTGAGGAGGGTGTACAAGTTCCAGTAACAACCCCTGATATCGAACAAAAGGGATCAGAAGAAAATTCTCCTTTTAATCTTTCATTTGATGATACGGGCTATGAAATAACCGCTGGAAACCCCCAAAGAATAGTGTCGCTATCTCCAAGCAACACTGAGATACTTTTTGCCATTGGAGCTGGAGACAAAGTCGTTGGGGTAACGGATTTCTGCGATTATCCTCCTGAAGTGATTGAAAAAGTGAAAAGAGGGGAAATTCAAAGAATTGGAGGTTATTCAACCGTGAACATCGAGAGGGTCATTGCATTGAAGCCCGATCTGGTTTTGGCTTCCTACGGCAATGGTTTGGGGACAATAGAAACGCTGAGGAAATATACGAAAGTGCTTGCCTTTGATCCAAAGGATATAAAAGGAATAGAAAGGTCAATTCTGGCAATAGGGAAGGCAACTGGGAATTACGATAATGCAGAAAAGCTTGTGAAGGAGATGGAAGAGAGAATATCCAACATAAAGGCAAAAGAGAAGAGTGGAAAGAAGGTTGTTCACATAATCTGGAACGACCCTATATTTGTTAGTGGTAAGGAGACGTTCATAGACGAAGCCATTTCGATCGCTGGCGGAATGAATGCGTTTAATTTCACAGGCTGGAGGGTTGTGAGCGTTGAAGACCTGATCAGGGCGAATCCAGATTTAATAATCGTGAGCAGCGGTAGCGGAATGGGTAAAGGAAGAGATGTCGTTTACGATTGGGTACTCTCTGACAGCAGGCTTAAGGACGTTAATGCAGTAAAAAACGGAAAGGTTTTC
>CAYSRI010000062.1:0-5377 GCA_964433405.1 uncultured archaeon
CTTTTCCATCAAAAAATGCCTTAAAGATTCCCCTTTCCGTCACGCTACCAACAATTTTTTCGTCCTCAATTACAGGAAGCTGGGAGATCCCCTTTTCGAGCATTATCTTTGCAACCTTTCTGACGCTGTCAGAGGGTTCCGCAGCGATTACTGGAGAGTTCATTATGTTCCTCGCCAAGTAATTTTTTCTTTCAAGTTCCTCAAGTACACTAAAAACCCTTTTCAGCAAAGAAAGCTTTGGATCCAATCTACCTGACTCGAGCTTTGCAATTAACGACTGGCTAACGCCGACAAGTTCTGCAAGCTCCTTTTGGGTTAATCCAAGCCTTTTCCTTCTTGCTCTAATCTCACCGATTTCGATCATTAAAAAGAATCAACTTCTTTATTAATATTCTTTCACTGGTATTCTCTCCAAGTCTTGCCACACTTTGTGCACCGGAAAAATCTAACCTCACTCTCGTCAGCGGCCCTGAGCTGTCTCATCCACCAAAAGGCTTCGTTGTTCCCACATGATGGGCATATAGCCTTTGTTGTTGGCAGAGTCTTTACGTTTTCCCCCTCGATTACTGGGATTTCTTCCTTGTTCTTCTCTGATTTTATCACAACCTTTTCCTCACCAACTTCCTTCTCATACCCGCATTTTCTACAAACTGCTTTGTTTCCAACGTAAATCATCAGCTTTTTACACTTGGGGCAGAATTCCATGCAACTTCGCCTCCGCATCTTTTACCATTTTCTCATGATCGAAAGCAAGCCTTGGGAGTTTGTTTAAGCTGAAAAGTGCTACTTCTTTTGCATCACTACCGCTTCTTAGCTCCCCACTTATGGGGAGCACTATATAGCATATGGAAACGAAGTGGCCCCGCGGATCTCTCTTGGGGTCCGAATAAACTCCAACCAGGCTGTGAATCTGCCCTTCAAGGCCTGTCTCCTCCTTTACTTCCCTCAAAACTGCGCTTTCTACGGTTTCGCCATACTCGACTATTCCGCCAGGAAGAGCATAGTAATTTTTATAGGGCTCATTCTTCCTCTTTATGAGCACTATTTTTCCAGCATAGGGAATTATGGCATCAACTGTGAGCGTTATGCAGTTCATGGAAGAAAAATTTCCGCTCGCCTCAAATACTTTTTTCTCCTTTCCTCACACCATTCTACTTTGCCGACATTCTCAAGTCTGTGTGCATCGCTTCCTACAGATACCCTAATCCTTCTGTCCGCACAGCTAATCAAAAGGTCCTCTGGAGGGCATTTATGTGTGGAGTTTAACTCCAATGCTATGCCATGAGCTTCGAGCGCATTCAGCATTTCTTCCTCGAGCTTATAATCTCTCACAAATTCGAACATTTCCGAAAGCGGGTGCCCTAGAATCTCGAAGTCGTACTTTTCGATGCACTTGATCACCCTGCTGTAGTAATCGCTCGTATTCTCATGAACCGAAGCGATTACGAGGTCGAAGTCGTGATTTGGGAGAAAGATTTCCCCGCTATGATTTATTCCGCATTCGATGCCGCTGTATATCTTAATACCATAAATACTTCTCGCATCATCGATTTCTATTTGCCTCAGTCTTGCCTTCTTCTCGTCCAAACCAAAGCTTAGTTCGAGAGAGTGATCCACAATCGCAATTGCCTTCAAACCAAGCTCTTTTGCCTTTCTTGCAATCTCAAAAACGGTAGCTCTGCCATCAGAAAAATTTGAATGGATGTGTAAGTCGATCATCAGAGCTTCTCTTTTCTCAGGTCTATGATCTGACTCAATTCTGGGCCAGTGGATATAAGTGTGACTGGAACCTTTACATCCTCCTCGACCTTCTCTATGAACTCCTTAGCCTTCTGACTCAGTTTTCTCCACTCTTTAACGCCATAGCATTCCCTGTCGAGCTTGTCTATACCAGTGATTGCAACCTGCGTAGCTCCGTTTATCATGGCAGAATACCTTGCAAGCTCTCCATCCCAGTAGCCAACCCTGCGTCTTCTTCCAGTTACGGTACCGTATTCGACTATCCCGAGCCTTTCGGCTTCTTCCACTGGCATCTCGGTTGGGAACGGGCCCGCTCCAACCCTTGTAGGAAAGCATTTAAAAACGACAATAACGTCATCAACCCTCGTAGGTCCAATGCCTACGTCGCTCGCAATTGCTGAAGCTGTTGTATCCTTTGAAGTTACATATGGATAAGTCCCGTAGTATAGGCTCAAGGCAAAACCCTGGCTACCCTCTATCAGGATGAAATCACCTTTCTCGAGTGCCGAGTTTATCTCCAAAGGAACATCTGTGAGAAAATCTTTTAGTTCTGGTATATCCTTAGCCTGTTTAGCAATCCTGTTCACCCTGTCAACGTTCGCAGGTCCGCATCCGCTTCCTGTTGTTCCGATCTTCTTCAAGTGGTCAGCAGTTCTATCGAATTCGCAGTGTTTAGGCTCTATGATAGCACATCTGTAATCAACCCTAGTTCGGTCTGCGACCTTTAAAAGGTCTACCTCTTTCAGAAAAACCTCTGGATTCACGAGAACTCCAGCGCCTATTAACAGCTTCGCTTCTTTGTAAACAAAGCCTGATGGAACCATTCTTACACCAAACTTCTGGCCTCCTATTTCCACCGTATGTCCTGCATTTGGCCCTACGCCTCCGCGTGCTATTATTCTCGGCTTTTCAGTGTTGGCGATATGGGCAACTATTTTACCCTTGCCTTCGTCTCCCCAAAAACCACCAACGATGATCGTAGCTGGCATGAAATTTGAGAGTACTTTATTGTTTATTGATTTTTCCCCCAATACAAAAATTATAAGGTGAGAAGGAAAGGAAATCCGCCTTCAAGCACCCTGACCTTGCTAAAGCCCTCTGAGATCAAAATCCTGCTTGCTTCGTATGCTCTTAGCCCGAGAGGGCATGCCACTACAATCAACCTTTCTCTTGGCAGCTCCTTAACCCTATCCCTGAGCTCTGTGAGCGGAATGTTGATGATGTTGGGCAGATTAATTCTCATATTTTTCGCCTCAACCTCGGTTCTTACGTCAAGAATCAGGAAATCTTCGCCTTTCTGAAGCATCTGCTTCACCTCCTCAGCCTTTATAGCACTCAAAAGACCTTCTAGCTTATTCTTCGCCACATAAGCTGTTGTGATCACAGGATCAATAGCAGGCGAATAAGGTGGTGCATAGGCTAAATCTAGCTGCTCTAAATCTTCAAGGGTCATTTTTCCGAGTATTGCAGTCGCAATAACATCTATTCGCTTGTCTACGATCCCATTACCAACTATTTGTGCTCCAAGGATTCTTTTCGTTTCTTCTTCGAAAACAAGCTTTATTCTCACAATGCCTACGCCGGGATAATAGTGAGTTCGGTCAAATCCTGAGTATAGTACGCTTGAAACTCTGAAGAAATTCCTCGCTCTTTCCTCAGTCAATCCTGTCGCTCCAACTGAAAAGTCGAAAACCTTTATTATCGCCGTTCCAATGACTCCACGAAATCTTGCGTTTCCTCCAAGGATGTTGTCTGCAATCACCCTTCCATGTTTGTTCGCTACATCTCCAAAGGGCGCAATTGTCTTCTCTCCAGTTAACAAATTCACGGTTTCAACGCAATCGCCGCCTGCATATATGAACTCGTCATTAGTCTGAAGTTTCTCATTAACCACTATCCCTCCAGTTTTCCCTACCTCAAGTCCTGCTTTAACAGCAATTTCTGAATTCGGTTTGATACCCGTAACCGCTAACGCAAAGTCTGCTTCGACCTCTTTTCCAGCATAAACTTTCAGCGAACCATTTTCGACTATCTTCTCGACCTTTGTAGATGTTAAAACTTTCACTCCTTTTTCTTTCAAATGCGCTGAAACGAGTCTGCTCATCTCAGGATCAAGCATTGTGGGAGCAACTCTGTCGAGGGCTTCAATTAGTATTACCTCCAATCCGAGCATTTTAAGAGCCTCACAAGCTTCAAGACCAATGAATCCTCCACCAATCACAACCGCCTTCTTTGCCCCTTCCTCAATGAACTTGAGGATCTTTTTTGCATCTTCAGGCGAGTATAGGCCGACAACTCTCTCAGAATCTATCCCGGGAATTCTAGGTCTCACTGCTCTTGCTCCTGTGGCTATGACTAAATAGTCATAGTTGATCTCGTCCTCGCCTCCATTTTTCGAGACTTTCAGAGTTTTTCTTCTTCTGTTTATCTCCAAAGCTTTCGTCTCCGTTAGAACCTTGATCTTCTTCAGCTTGCTAAAGAAGTTCTCATCTCTAATGGCTCCATAAGGTGTCTTGCGAAGGTCGTCTAGGGCGGAGACCTTGCCCTCTAAGAAGTATGGCAAACCGCATCTGCTTAATGATATCCATTTTCCAGACTCAACAACAGTTATTTCTGCTTCAGGATTTCTTCGTCTTAGTCTCGAAGCCGTTTTCATCCCAACCGCTCCAGCACCAATAATAACTACGTCCATGACTCCTTTTGGATATTTCCCCCCAATAAACTTTTTGGGGGTTTTTGCTTAAAATGCAAATTCCGCTGTAAAGCTTGCCCTATAATCTCGCTCTTGCCCAGCCTTTTGTAAGACTTTATAAGTTGAGAGATAACTCGATACATGTACTCTCTCAAATGCATAGACTGCGGAAAAGAGAGTGGGGAAGAAAGTTACAACTGCGAGTGCGGTGGTTTGCTTGAAGTCAGAATTGATTTAAATCAGGTCGAGATAGACTTCAAGCTTAACGGAAAAGATCTATCGGTCTGGAAATACCGATCGCTACTTCCAGTCAAATCCGAACCTGTGACACTTAAGGAAGGGGGAACACCTCTTTATAGATTGGAAACACTTGAAAAAGAGCTTGGAATACATAGAATTTATGTTAAGCACGAAGGTCTTAATCCTTCAGGCTCTTTCAAAGATCGCGGAATGACTGTTGGTGTGACAAAAGCCCTAGAATTCAAAAGAAAAGCAGTGGCCTGCGCTTCGACTGGAAATACGTCTGCTTCGATGGCGATGTACGCTGCCAGAGCTGGGCTTAAGGCATACGTGCTCCTTCCCGCTGGAAAGGTAGCGTTGGGAAAAGTTGCCCAAGCGCTGATGCACGGCGCTGAAGTTATAGGGATAAGAGGTAATTTCGACGATGCGTTGAGAATCATACGAGAAGTCAGCGACCGTTTGAAGATCTACTTGCTGAATTCAGTCAACCCCTTCAGACTTGAGGGTCAGAAGACAATTGCCTATGAGATTGTCGACGAAATTGGTGTACCTGACAGAGTTGTTCTGCCCGTAGGAAATGCTGGAAACATATCTGCTATATACAAGGGTTTTAAGGAGTTTCTAGAGCTCCAATTTATCGAAGAAACTCCAAAGATGACGGGAATTCAGGCTTCGGGGGCAGCACCGATATACAGGGCATTTTTG
>CAYSRI010000062.1:5387-8761 GCA_964433405.1 uncultured archaeon
AAAGAAGAAATAACTCCTGTTGAAAATCCGGAGACGATTGCAACTGCCATAAGAATTGGTAATCCCGTTAATGCGAAGAAGGCTCTTAGGGCTATATATGAGTCAAAAGGCCTTGCTGAAACGGTAAACGACAATGAGATAATCTCCGCACAGAAGTTACTGGCGAAGAATGGAATTGGAGTTGAACCCGCCTCCGCTGCGAGCGTCGCAGGACTCATAAAGCTTGCAAAGCTTGGAATGATTGAAAAAGATGAGACTGTGGTTTGTATCGCAACTGGAAACCTTCTAAAGGATCCTGAGACCGCAATAAAGGTCTGCGGAGAGCCTAAAATAGTTGAAGCGAGTGTTGAAAGTGTTATGAAAGTAATGTGAACGATTCGGGAATATCAAAAGCTGAATTTCAGTTTTATTGCTTAATTTTAAAAAATAAAACTTAAAAATTTATCAATCCACCTAAATACAGGAAGTAGACCGCAAACACCAACGCGAGTGCAAGCATCAATGGATGAATTTCTCTCCACCTTCCTGCGAGTATTTTAAGCACCACGTAGCTTATGAAACCAGCCCCAATACCATCAGCGATCGAATAGGTGAAAGGAATTGTTACGAGAACAGCAAATGCAGGCAAAGCTTCTGTCAAATCACTAAAATCTATTTCTCTGATGACCGTAAGCATTAGAAAGCCAACAAGGACCAACGCCGGCGCAGTTGCGGCTCCAGGGATTATTGCCGCAATTGGTGAAACAAAGAGTCCGACCAAGACAAAGAGTATCCCCACCACCAAGGCCGTCATTCCAGTTCTTCCACCTTCCTCAATACCTGCTGCACTCTCGATATAGGTTGTGACTGTGGAAGTTCCGAGCATCGCGCCAAAGCAGGTTCCGAAGGCATCAGTCATCAGGATTTTTTCGCTGTCTGGAATGCTGCCATCCTTCTTCATGAAGCCTGCCTTAGCACTAAGCCCTGATACTGTGCCCAGAGTGTCAAAGAAGTCAACCATAAAGAAGGCAAATACAACTCCGATCGCCCCTATGTTCAGCAATCCAACGAAGTCAAGCTTTAGAAATGTTTTATCCAGCGTTGGCAACGCTAATAGGCTTTCAGGAGCGGGAGCTATTCCTATTAGCACCGAAACCGCTGTTGAAACCAATATAGCCACAAGCAAAGCTCCCGGAATTTTTCGAACCATCATCGCTGCAGCTATCAACAACCCAAGTACTGCGATCCATAATTCTCCTTTTGCAAAATTCTCGACACCAAGAGATACCAAAGTTGCCGGGTTATACACAACAATTCCTGCTGCCTTTAATCCAATGAGTGTGAGGAAAAGTCCTATACCTGCTCCAATTGCATACTTCTGAGAGACTGGAATGGCGTTGATAACTGCAGTTCTGAACTTCGTCACGGTTAATATTATGAATATCACTCCCTCCACAAAAATTGCTGCTAGCGCTACCTGCCAAGAATAACCCATACCTAATACGACGCCATATGTAAAGTAGGCATTCAAACCCATTCCTGGCGCAAGTGCGAATGGTTTGTTGGCATATAATGCCATTATTATTGTCGTAATTCCTGCTGAAAGTGCTGTCGCAGTGACAAGGCTGGGAATAGCCTCTTTTCCAATTGCATCGCTGAGAATTGCTGGGTTAACGAATATTATGTATGCCATCGTCATGAATGTCGTAAAGCCGGCAAGTACCTCGGTTTTCATGTTTGTTCCATACTCCTCAAATTTAAAGTAGCTCGAAAGAGACATGAAAAGGAGAGGAAAATTCCGAATATTAAAATCTTTCTAAATAGAATGATAGTTTTGTGAACTACACCTAGCTCACGCAAGGGGCTTCTCGCTTCACAGAGAGAACATTGTAGTCTCTGTCCGCCTTTCACCTCCTCCTGCTGTATCCCTTTGGGAAGGCGACTTAACAGCAAAAGGAAGTTAAAGTAAATGTTGACTATTTAGTAATCCTTAAATTTCCCGGAATAATTTCTTATTGTGCGGTACTTCTACTTAATGATCCTTGTCGCATTAATCGGAATAATCGTACTGCTTTACCAGAGTAATTCTGAAGAAATGAGTCCATCTTGGATGAGCTATGAAGATGCTGTGAACGAATCAAAAAAAACTGGCAAGATACTTTTTGTTTTTATAAGTTCGCCGACTTGTCCAATATGCAAAGAGTTCCGGGATTTCTTTTCTAAAGAAGGAGTTATGAATAAGATCTCAGCAAAATACTTACCTGTTTATGTAAAAGATCCAGCATACTCCCCAGTTCCAGTCAATACATTTCCCACTTTTTGCGTTGGATATCCGGGCAATCTGGAGTGCTTCTACGCCTCTTCAGGCGAAATGCTGCTTAAAAGGCTTGGGGTGAGCTAATGGAGGTAAAAATCCCCTCCTACGTTTACATACAGAAAAATGCAATTAGCAAGCTGGATAGAGTTCTGGAGAGAATCGATTCGCAGAGTCCAATAATGGTAACAGACGAGGTCGTAAAAAGATTGGTTGAGGATAAAATCCAAAAAATACCCTTCTCTGGTGTCTTTCTAGTAGAGAGTGCAAGCATACTCCAAGCAAGAGACATTGTTCTTAATGTTGGTTACACGGACGTTGACGCAGTTGTGGGTATTGGCGGAGGAAAGGTACTCGACGTTTCAAAGGTTGTCGCCACAGAGCTTAATGCTGAATTCGTTAGCGTTCCTACGACGGCTTCCCATGATGGTATCGCTTCTCCGGTTGCAAGCTTTAAGGAGAGCGGAAAACCGATATCAATATCAACAAAACCTCCTGTGGCGGTTATAGCTGATACTGAGATCATAAAAAGCTGTCCGAGAAGATTGATCCATTCTGGTTTCGGAGATCTGATATCGAATATAGTTGCTGTAAAGGACTGGAGACTTTCTAGAGATCTTCGAGGTGAGAGTTACAATGAGGTAGCAGTAGCGATTGCGAGTATGCCTGCCTATCTGATGGCAAACAGAGCAAAAGATCCAGACTTTAGACTTGAAAACGATATTGAGACCCTGCTAAGGGGGCTTATAATGAGTGGAGTGGCAATAGCGATCGCAGGCAGCAGTAGACCGGCAAGTGGGGCAGAACACAAGTTCAGCCATGCCTTGGATTATCTTGGCTTTGGCCATGGGACGCATGGAGAACAGGTTGGTTTGGGAACAATTATTTTCGAGTTTTTTTACGAAAAAGAGTATAACGAGGGTAACTGGGAACTAATAAGCGAATCGCTGAGAAATGTCGGAGCTCCTAATAAAGCCGAGCAAATTGGATTGAGCAAAGAACAGGTACTTGAAGCTTTGCTATACGCGAAAAAGATCAGAAGAAAGAGATTTACGATTCTGGAAGCCCTTGATCCCCAAAA
>CAYSRI010000063.1:0-1807 GCA_964433405.1 uncultured archaeon
TAATTAAGAATTAGCTCTCTTTTGTGGTCTTCCGTGAGTTCTCTTCCACATATTGGGCAGATTCCGGTAGCAGAATTCAGCTTTTCGATCAATTCCAAAAACCTTTTTTCCTCCGAAATCAGAAATCCTTTCTGCTGTCTTAGCCTTCCGAACTCATCCTTTATAACCTTGTCGGCTTCTCTTGCTTTCTGTATCGCAAGATACATTTTTTCGATCTTTTCAGTGGTCATGTTTTTCTCTGAAAGAATTTTCTCGATCTGGAATCTTCTTTCAATTTTATTTCTCAATTTTTGCCATTTTTCTGCTTCCATTGCAAGATACTTAATTTTATTTTCTATGTCACAAATTTCCTTTCTCGTACTTTCCAGATTCCTTTTTTCCTCCTCGCAATTTCTCATTTCTGCGCTTAGACGCTCTTTTTCGGATTCCAGACTTCTAAGCTTCGATTCTACTCCCTGAATCGACTTTAAAAACTCTTTGTAGAACTCCTGAAGCTCGAAATATCTTTTTGCATCTTTCTCCAGGCTCTCTAGCTTTTTTAACTGTTCCAAGAGGATGCTAATCTCATGTTCAATTTCGATCTTCTGCTCTGTCAGCAATCCAACTCTCTCGTTTAGCCTCTTTATCTCCCCCTCGATTTTCAGGATTTCTGGGGAGAGCTTGTCAATTTCTTCTTTCATCTTATCGAAAACTTTTTTCTCCTTCAGTATTTTTTCGATGCTCTCTCCCAATTCTCTGAGTTTATTCTCGCATCTCTCAACTTCTTTCTTCGTTTCATCGATTTCAGAGTTCTTCTCCTTTATCCTTTTCTCGCATTCTTCCTTTTGCTTAACGGTTTCCATGTATCGCTTCATTTCGTTTTCAAGTTCCTTTATCACTGCTCCAAGGTTCTTCCATGCATTTTCGTAGTCCTCTATCCTCGTGATCTTTCTTATTATCTTTTCTCTGCCCGCTTCGTCTGAGATTATCGTCTCTATCTCTCCCTGTCTTACGTAAACGGCTCCCGTGAAGACATGGAATGGTGAGATGTGCTTTTCTACCCATTCGTTGATCTTCTGGTCCCCTTCAATCCTCAAGTCTCCTGAAAGTTCCGAATTTCCAGCGCTCCTTCTCACTATCTTGTAGTCCCTGTTTTCCAGCTCAAAGACAATTTCGATTGAATAATCGCTTGCGCCTATCTGAAGCAGATCGGATTTTCTTGCATATCCCTGTCTGACGCCGTAAAGGGCGACCAAAATCGCCTCCAGTATCGAACTCTTTCCAGCTCCATTTCTACCCGCAATAAGGTTTATCCCCTTTTCGAATTGAATCTTAGTATTTCTATGGGATTTGAAGTTCTTCAAACTGATTTCTTTAACCATCATACGAAATCAAGAAGAGTTTTGAACTTTTTCTCCTTTTTTTCAACCTTCTCGGGAGCTTTTTCTGAAACCTTCACTTCTGCCAATGGTTTTGCCTCTAATTTTGGCCCTGCAATGCCGTAGTGTTCAAATATCATATCAAGTGCGGTCTTAATGTTTAATTCGTCTTCCTCTCTAAGAATTTCCAGCAATTTAAGCTCAAAATCCGAGAAAAATTCTTTTTCGGGTTTAGCTTCGACCGGTACCCCTACATCTTTTCTTCTGAAGCTGACCTCGGCATACCTTGCTTTTTTCAATGCATAATCACTAAGCTTCTTCGAGTCCAGATTTTCTCCACATAACAGCTTTGCAATGACTATCCCTGTGTTCTTAACGTTTTCAAGAGCTGAAAGAAACTTTCTCTCAATCTCTTCCATTTTTTCACCCTCGATAGAGATGTTGTAAAG
>CAYSRI010000063.1:1818-5007 GCA_964433405.1 uncultured archaeon
TTCACGCCCTCTCTTAGCTCTAGAGTTTCGCCGTAGTGAATGAAGTGCGAAGCCTCACGCGCGTCGTAGCGTTCTATTGATCCGGGATAGACCAAAAAGGCGTTTCCGACCTTTAAAACCCTGCTGATGTGCACATGGCCCATTGCGTAGTATTCAGCTGGCGGAAGCTGTGCGATCGTGAGATCCCAGGCAATGTTCATGTCTATGTCGACCGCTTCCTTCACGGTCTGATGCATAACCATTATGGCCTTTCCATCGGGTTTCAGGTGGGGTAAAATCTTTTCTAGCTGCCATTTTGTCCTGCCTTTGTGATGTATAGATTTTCAGCCCGCACGCTTGTTACGAAATCCCCTTCGACCCTTTCACGTCTCAATCCAAGCACGTTAAGAAGCCCAAGGCCTTCAAGAAGATGATATGCAGACATCTCTCTTATGCTCTTGTCGTGATTGCCTTCAACTGCGAAAACGGGAATGTTTTCGGCCTTGAAGAGTTTCAGAACTTCTATTGCATCGTTCAGCGTTTTCGGGCTCGGAACGCTTCTGTGGAACAGGTCACCGGAAATGATGGCGAATTCGATTCCCTCTTCAATTGCAGCTTCTACAGCCCTCCGGAAGGCAGAAGCAAAATCTTCCGCTCTCCAGGGCTGGTTATACTGCTCGTAGCCTAGGTGAAGGTCTGCAAAGTGTGCAAACTTCATAGAAGATCCTCAAGTGAGCTTATTTCTTTTTCCGATCTCCATTCTGAAAGAACATCTATGTCTCTACCGCCGTAGTGTCCCTGGAATCTTCTTATCTTAACAGCGGCAGGAATTTTAACTGCAGGACCGACAACGACAGCTTCTCCGATGCCTAGAGAAGCTATATCGGATAGCAGATCCTCGCTGATCTGCTCGCTTGCCTGCTGGACATATCTCTGGTCGTTCGGTTCCACAATGCGCAGCACGATCTTGGTGTTGCACTGGCTGAGTATGTCCTCGCTTATTCTTTTGGGTCTTTGAGACACAATTCCGAATCCTATTCCAAACTTTCTGCCTTCTCTTGCAATTCTCCCCATCCAGAGCGACACATCTCCTTTGCTGGCGAAGATATGCGCCTCCTCGAAGATAACGAGGAGCGGTTTTCTCACTGCGGGACACAATCTTTCCCAGTATTCACGATTCCTGTTTCTGACATAACTGATCCTGCCGATAAGGAGATTTCTAAGCAGATATGCTACCACAACTCTCATCTGTTCCTCGTCAAAGCCGCTTAGGTTAATCACATTCAGATAGCCCTCCCTAAGATTGGCCAGCATGTCCTTCTGCGTGAGCAGTTCTTCGTAGCGGCGCATGAATGTTGCAACGTACTCCTTGACTCTGTAAAGGGGGTTCAGATCCTCTCTTGAAATTCTGGCCTTCCTTACAGCTCCGGTTGAGTCAACGTATTCAATATCTCTTTGGGCGTTGATCCACTCCTCTGCAACCTCCAGAACCCTCCTCATAAATTCGGCACCGCTTAGATTTTCGCGCTTCACGGTTGTGAAGATTCTCTCCAGATGCATTCTCTGAATAGATGCATCTCTATCTATGCCGACCAAGGAGCAGAATTCCCAGGGTTCAAGCCTTTCCGGACGAATCCCTGCGGCTATCACGTTCTTTCCTGTCTCTTTTCCATCCTCAAATACGAAACCTGCGTACTCTCCATGCGGGTCAATTAAGATCACGGTTCCTTTGAACTTCCTGACGATTTCATCAGCTATTACACAGACAGCATTCGATTTTCCACCTCCTGTCACTGAAAGGATAGCAAAATGCCTTAGAATTAGCTGATTAATGTCCAGGGTTACCTTTATATCCTTTCTTGCTATGAGATTCCCCAGCTCTATTCCAGCAGAATTTTCGAAAATTTTCTGCAAGATTTCATTGTTTGCAAGTCTGACAGCTGAATTTGGTTTTACTGGAACTCTGTTTGGGATTATTTCACCATTTTCAGGAATTCCGATAATCTTAGCATTTGCAACAACCACTTCGTTTCTATCCAGAATTTTTTTAGACATTTTTACATTTTTTAGTGCGTATTCAAAGCTTAACGGATTCTCAAGCAGTCTGTTAAAATTTATCACATTTCTTACAATTCCGAGAACTTCCTTCCCGTCTCTATTCTCAGCTACGACATATTCACCAAACTTTGGAACGTTGGAGGGATTAACAGCGAAGCTGAATTCCGTAATAGAACTCTCGCCAAGCACAAAGCCAATAGCATCCACAGAACTATTAGTTCTCAAAAAATAAATCTTTCGCTGTCAAATTTTTTGGCAAGAGAGAAAATGCTTTTTTCGCTTTTCAGTGCTGAAGCAACAAAGTTCTCCTCTATGCCAGTTTCTTCTGCAATCGTCCGGGGATCTGTAATTTTGTTCAGGACAGAATAGTTGAGGACGAACTCTCTCAGACCCTCTTCATCGAGCCAAACCCCAGAAAAAAGGGGATTGAAGTCATTCATGAAATCCTCGAGTTCTTTGGAGCTCAGAGTTTCGACCTGAATCCCAAAAAGAGAGGAATCATTCAAAAAAGTTATCATTGCTTTTCTCAGGCTTTTTGCCGTGTATTTTCTGTCCTTTGGGGAATATTTGGATACTATTTCGTCTATATCCTTTTCTTTTAAGTTGAACGGTTTTTCTTCTTCCATGCTGTTTATGAGATGAAATGTCTGTTCGTCCAGTGGAGATATCCTCCTTCTTTCCCCGAAAAGCTGGATGGAATAAGCCTTTCCTTTGCGCTTCAAATCGCTTTTTGTGAGATTTGCTATCTCTTTGGAAGTTGCTAGAGTTGATAGGATCAGCCTGAGCAGTGCATGATCATAGGTGTTCTTTCTCGAAAGAACGAGATGGTGCTGAAGATCGAACTCCAGTCTGAGCATTTCCATAGGTATATTCTGGCAGAAGGAGATTTAACCATTTTCCTAAATATTGTCATGATAATAATTGTAAACCAAAACGTTTATATCTACTATTTACATTATTAGGATGATGGAAGATGGCAAGCTGAGTCTGGATCTGCTTATAGGATTGTCGATATTCCTATTCACGTTCATGTTCATAGCTAGCTTTCTGCCAGGCGTTTTTGCTGACGTTCGGAACGAGATAGGATTGATGCACGAGTCATATCGCATTGGCGTGATTTTGGCTGAAATGGAAGGCTTCTGGAGAGATTCA
>CAYSRI010000063.1:5017-6085 GCA_964433405.1 uncultured archaeon
CAATTTCAATGTATCTCTTGAGTCTCTGGATTCAACTCCTTACAGTCCTTTTTTGGTAAAAAATAATAAAAGTGGGGAGATAGTTTTGCAAGCTGGCAAACCCATCCCACCATCAGGTTACGTCGCTAGGTATGAGAGATTTGTCTGGATTGATCCATATTATGAATTGGTTGGTCCATTTAATATAGGAACTAATAATTCTCGTAACATTCCAAGGTGGGAGGAAATCAATGACATTACTTATCCAATCAGATTGTTTAGAATAAACGTTTACGGGACTGGAGGTCAAGCGGAACCTTGGTGGATAGGTATCTGCTTCAACTATCCGAACGGCAGCATCCCCTCTTGTAACGCTGAACGAGATAGGATACAGGTTGATTTTGGGTCTGGAATAGACCAAAATCCTTTTTTTGATAAACCCCTTGAAATTGGGTCCTACGATCTTACAAAGGTAATCAACAACATGTTGAAGATGAAGGGGTTTAAGATTGGAGATAAGGTATTGGTGAAATGCGGTATTAAGAATACCGATGCGACTCTGGATTTCTCAGATTCTGTAACTTTAATTGCGGGAAAGGCGGCGGCGAAAATCGTGATTCACGTGTGGTGATCGCAATGAACACCAAAGCCCAGACTTTCACGCTCGAAGGCGTTGCATCTGCTTTAATTCTGTTGCTAGCCCTTTACACTCTCTATCAGAGCTCTCTTGTCATTTCACAGATGTGGAGCGAAGCCGTTAATGTGCAGACGAAGATAAAGGCGCAGGATACTCTAAAAATTCTTGATAACTATGAGAAAGTCGACGGAAATTTCTACAATGATAGCCTCCAGGGTATGATCGTTAATTTGAGAGGTTGTACTCTTGGTGTTGACTGTAAGCCGAATGAAGATTTCCAGACCTCTATAGGGGTGATTCTTGGTGACTACGATTACAGGCTGGAGCTCTACTGGGTTGAAGATGGTATTGTTAAATCTGCAACCCTCGTGGACAGAAAACCGTCGCCGAACGCGGTGGCAGCAAGCAGATACATTTTGCTTAATAACAGCGAGCTTAAGGGGTCTGTCTTT
>CAYSRI010000063.1:6095-6550 GCA_964433405.1 uncultured archaeon
TGGAGGACTGGAGACCCATTATTTTTGAGGTGAGGCTGATAGTATGGCGTCCATGAGTGATAGGGGACAGGTTTTAATCCTTTTCACACTCCTGGTATCTACAATAGTCATTTCCATTTCTGTGCTACATGCCCAGAATATACTCGCAGGGATGGAGACGTCAAGGACGATGATGCTGTTTCCAAAGGAGGAAATCAGGAATTTAAGAGATCTTGGAGATATAGCTATTAAGAAAATGCCCCAAGCAAACTGGGGAGAGTATTCACAGGACGTCTATAACCAAATTAGAGTTCTTTATTCACAAAAAGGGGTTTACGGAGATATTATAATTTTGGATTCGGGTAATAAGGTTATAGTAAATTTCATTTCAGGTGATGTAGAATATTCAGAAACCCTGAATTGTGCTGGGGGTGAATGCAAATGAAGGATGAGAAGGGCGTCTCGATGATGGTTGA
>CAYSRI010000063.1:6560-6949 GCA_964433405.1 uncultured archaeon
AGATACACTCAGAAAATCTCAGGTTTCTAAGGTTGTTGATAACCAGTTTTCAGATGTTGCTTCCCAGATTTCAGCACAGATAGTCGATATGGCTGCTCTTTATCCGAACAACGGTTATCTGAGGGCGAAGGTGTACATGCCGTCATCCATCGGGGATATAAAATACATTGTAGGTTTTGAGGAAATAGGTGGAAAGAGATACATCTTTTTAAGTTCCGACAGGGGCGACTTCAAGAAGTATCTAAGCCTTGGAACCTTTGCCAGCTTGAGATTTGAGAATATAAGCGGATTAACCCACAGTCTGCAGGAAAAGCACGAGCTATTATTTACAAGTGAGTTCATAATTTATCCGACAGCTGTTTTGAGAATAAAACCCTCAGCGATCATCG
>CAYSRI010000063.1:6959-8743 GCA_964433405.1 uncultured archaeon
GTGGTGGATTGTTAAAAGCTGGAATGGATCGGTACTAGCTCAGGGAGACATGAGCGTCACGAAAAAGGAAATTACTATCCATTGGAGCAACGACATTATGACTTTGTGCAGGTATAACTCCAGCACTGAGTCTGCAGTGTGTAAACTGCGTCTCGAAGTATACGACTCAAGGGGTTATACAGCAAATGACATGGAAGAAATTCTCATAGCGAAGAGGGTAGGAGTGGAACCTGAACTCTACATCAAGAAATTCGTGACTCCTGAAATAATTCAGGTTGGGCAGCCTTTTGAACTTCACATAAGGATGGTCGGAAGGGGTTTTGTCGTTGAAGAGACGAGGCAGAATCTTTCCGTTGTGACCGTTATTGACAAGTCTGGGAGCATGCATGCTGGAGATTTAAACGAAGCACATTCGGAGAGGACTAAATTCGGTGAATTCTCTTATTCTCTGAATCCAGCTGTCGTAACACTCAATTTCAGCGTTAATAGTAATAATCCTGTTTACATAGTTGTTTACACGAAACAGAGCATGCCCTTCTGGAGTTCGTCTCAGACTGAGAACTTACCAAGCGATGTCTCTCCAGATGACGCCTTTACGCTCTATGTCAATGGACAAGAAGCTCCGAAGACTACTACTAGGGGTGGCTGGCTAAATCCGGCTCCACAATACGACGGGATTAACTTCGCGTGCGAAAATGGCAGGTTAACTCAGACCAACGGAATTTGTTACGAAAAAACTACCAATACCAGCGGATACTGGAATCTGAGTGTTCTCGTCTCAAATCCGGGGAATTTGGAACTAAAAGTCCTTGTTTTTGAGCGAACAAGTTTATATAATTATCAACTCATAGCCAACCGAACTTTCCAGTACATTTCGAATTATGTTGTTCACGGCTTCACATTCGATCCCGGATACACGAGAAATGACCGTTACGAGTTTGTATACGTCTTCATTCCTAAGAGCTATGGGGATAAACTCAACGCTTGGATAAAGAACCCCAACACTGGCAAGTTCTCTTTCTGCAGAGATTACTCAAACCCAAGTGGAAAGATATGCTTTGTGCAGAATGTTCCAGCGGGTCAAAATATTCCAATTTACATCGTGCCAAGCAAAATCGATGCGAGCAAGGTTGAAGGCTCGCTTTGGATGGAAAAGCTCGATGCAGCAAAGATAGCTGCGATAAAGTTCATAAGGGAAAGTCTGAACAATACAGATTACAAGGGCCTTGTGGATTTCAGCACGTGTGCAAACACTTATGAAGTCAACTCATCTCCATATCTCAAAACTCTTACAACGGACGAAAACACCGTCATCGGATTTATAAGGAACATCGCAGCAGGAGGATGGACAAACTACCTTGAAGCCCTCGAACATGCCAGGGCCGTTTTAAATGAAAACAAAACGATAATAAATGGAACAAAGCCCTTAATTATTTTGCTAAGCGATGGAATGCCAACCTGCAGACAGTATTCCAGTGGTACTACTAGTTGCGGTCCCAACAGATATACCTGTAGCAATACTACATGTAATCCTGATGACTGTGGAGGACAGGTGATACCAAAAGCTAATGAGGTTAAGAGTACAACAATCGGAAATGAGTACATCGACATCTGCACGATTGGGTTTGGCGAAAAAAGTTACTACAACGAGACCATTTTGAGAAAAGTATCTGGCAGGCACACTTCCAGCGGTGTCGTTGAATGCTACTACTCAGCGCAAACACTTGAGGAATTGATAAACGCGTTTTACAGTATAGGCAGAATCTACAAGGTTGCGGCAACTA
>CAYSRI010000064.1:0-581 GCA_964433405.1 uncultured archaeon
GAAATTTCTGTGAATCAATGGAGGTTTGCTGCTATGTACGATGACGATTATTCTATCTACGTAGTCTACAATGCCGGCACACGAAAGCCTGAGCTTCGCTCTTTTGATAATCCGACCGAGCTATGGAAAGAAGGAAAACTGGAACTCGAAGTTAAATCTATGCGAATGTATGTTAAGGCCGTATAATCCCCAGAAAAACCTTGATAGAAAACATAAGGAGAGGAAAAACATAGGCAATAAGCTCTATCGCTAAGATGGTTTAACTTTTCCGAGCTTCAGAACTCATTTTTCAGATCTTTCTGATTAGATAACCTACAACAAATCCAGCTATCGCAACAGCAGAAGCGTAGGAATGTTTATGAACTTGTTAAAAGAGCTTTTAAAGTTTGAAAGTGATTATATCGGTTTTCGTGCAAGAAAATCTAGTTTGAAGATTTATTCTCAGATTCCTTAATTTCTTTTGTTTCAATTTCGTTCAATCCTTCGATCTCATTTGGGATAAATGCTAGTCCCTTACCAATTTTTTAAAGTAATAATTCTTGATTCTGCTGCTCTGGTAGTGACCAAATCTTCCCATAACT
>CAYSRI010000064.1:591-3753 GCA_964433405.1 uncultured archaeon
ATTCCCATATAAAAGTTGATTCTTCGCTTGTCAGCTCTTCTACTCTCAAACCAATTTCAATGCACTCATCGATTGTAATACTCTTTCCATTTTTCTAGGAACGCTTCAACAGTTGATTTGGAAATGTTTTCGGAATTTACGATTTCAGTTATGAACAATCTAATCGCTTCCTCCAAAGATCTCGCTGAAACCTACCTCTCCTCTACCTCAACTTGTGCTCGATGGAGCCTAATTCTGATGATGGGAGCATTAGGATTTTGTCTCCTGCGAAGCTCATGAGTGTGGTGGCACTTGCAGCAATTCGAGAGGAACGATAAATACTAGTTCTCCTTTTACACTCCTATGCAACATTCTACCTATCAGATTTCTCCTATTGAGAAGATTATCACATCAACTTTTTCACGTTTCACCCTCAGCGAGTCCCCTAAGAGCATCATAAACTTTTGAAAATACACCAAGGCCCCATATTGGTTTGAAGATGGAATAAGAGTGGAAAGACCGTGGATTTTTTCTTGATGCTGATATCTTTGAAAGCAATGGTTCAGCCTTTTCCTCAAACTTTTCAAACAATTCTACACCGCTTACTATTTAATCTAACATTCTTGCACAATTTATATCTTTTTTTTCTTTGATTAGCATTAGTGATCAGTAACGCGTAAAGAAATCTAAGCAGCCATCAGTAGAGTTTCTATGGGTACTATGTTTGAAGATTTCCGAAAATTTGTTGGAATCCGCTCCACAGGAGATCCATTCTTTTGTCTACGAATCTTTCATAGTTTTCTAGCGCCCATAGTTCTCTGTCCAATGGTATGAAATGTTTTTCGAGGATTTTACTATTGTAGTCTCCCAAATACTCTCCCGGAAGTTTGTCTCTTAACTCCAAGTTCACGCTCTGGTTTATGTAAGTTATATTGCCAAGGTGGTTTATCATAACATCGTCTATTCCTGCTTCTTTCAGTTTTTCTCGCGGAAAGATGTGGTGCCTTGCCAGTTCTGCAAATTTTTCGCTAATAAGATGTCCAGCCCAATCGGTCGCACCGTTTTTATGAAGAAGTATGTATAGTATGAAAAGGTACCTTTTGCCAACGTTACCTCTTAATATGTTTGTATCAATGTTTTTGAAGTCTTTTTCGCTTATTTTGTCGATGTTTATCTTTCTTAGCATGGAATTCTTTAATTCTTTTAATGGAAAACCATCTCCCGCTTCTTTTATTATTCTCAAATCCTCCTCAAGCCTTGTGTCAGTCCTTGATGTGTAAAGCCCGTTAAAGGAGGCCAGTATAAACCAGTAGCACATTGAATCCTTATCTTCGGATTCGAGATTGTGACTGTAAACGTACTGGAAGAGCGGGACTAAAGCTGTTTCTGATGGGAGAATTTGAGCTGTAACTATGCCAAGATTTTCACGCAGCAATATCATTGTTGTCTCTATACTTTTTCCACATTTTTCGATGATCTCTTCTATTTCTTTTTTGCTATAATTCTTTTTTACATTCTCAACAGCTTTCTTAAAAGATTCTACCTTTGATATCTGGCTCTGGGTTAGACCCAAATTTGAGAATACGAATCTTATCACTGGTTCCAAATCTATTGAATACTCTTTATTTATTTCCTTGTAAAGTCTAGTTATTTCTTCTTTTGCTAGCATGGCTGAAGCAAAGAAAGATAGAAACATCTCTAGGTTTCCCAATCTTACACCAGCCCTGTTTATTCTCGTAAAAATCTCAGCCATGTCTCTGTATACTTCCTCATCGCTCTTGCTACCTTTTTTTATTTCTATGACGTGAAAGAGGAGCATTCGATCCAGGAAATTTCTTCTTATGTATTCAAGCGTTTTTTGATCCTGTTTTGGTTGTTCTTTAAAAATCGCTTGCCTCACTAAACTAGAGAAATCATATCCTATCGTCTTCTTACTTTTTATACGGAGCTTATTGTCGTCCGGATTGTAAAATACTGGGTTTCTTTCTATTGTTTCACCTCGTCTTTTTATTTTCCAGCCATCTCTAATAAGAAGCAGAGATGTTAAGCGCTGTTGTCCATCTATGATCTAGTATTTCTGATTTTGATTCTGGTTCCGTATCTATTAGGGGAATTGAGGGCAGGTCTATGTCCGTTTTAATGAGGGTTATTACTCCAGTAGGGTATCCTCTCAGCAAGGATTCTATCATTTCTTTTATATCTTCTTCATCCCAAACAAATTCGCGCTGTATTAATGGTAAGACATACTCTGAGAAATCCTTTCCAAGAACTTCAGACACTGTTAACTTCTCTGGCCTCGCTTCATACATAAAAAGTTTTTTATGATGATGTTTAAAAACTTTTAGTTTTAATTTTTAACAAAAGGTGAGAATTAAGAAGTCTAAAGCCGGAAGTCGGAACTTGGAAGAGATTTGAATATAATTCGAGCTTATTTAAAAGCTGTCCAGATTGTTCAAATAGATGGATTTAACTGCATGAAGCTTGGGTGGAGAGTCTACTGCGACAACAAGGAGATTTCGGAAGAACTAAAAGAAAAAAACCAGAAATCTCTTTCTCAAGATCATGCAAGGTTCTTTGCATGCTTGATACTCCCAAAATATTCCCAAGATTTCCAAGAATAAGTAAAATGAGAGAAAGTGAAGTTCAAAAGTACCAAAAAGTAAACAGCAACCAGTTCTCGAGAGCGCTAAACAAAGTTTTAGAATTATCTCCCTTTCTGTTCAAAATATGCATGGAATATTGCGGTAATCATAATAATAAAACCGATGATAACTAACACCGGCCCCAACGATCCTGCAATCACTAGAATAAACCCGAGTGTTAAAAACTTTTGGAAGAAAGGTTTAAATATAATAAAATAAAGTGATTTTTATGGAAGACAAGTCGATCAAGGAAATAATTAACAACATACAAAAACGAGTCCATCTGCCCCTATCATTTGCTTTGTTAATAAAATTTTTGAGAAGTGATGAAAATGTTTAATATTAGTGTAGAGGAGATAATTAGAGCAGCAGATAAGATAGCAAAAGCGTTGAGTAGAATTCCAGAAGACCGTTGGGAAATAGCAATATTACTTGCCATGGAAAAGTTTGAAGCAAGAGAGGATGGAGCTGTAGGTGATAGAAAATGACTGAACATAACAATAAGGAAGAATTAATGATAGCATTAGATGAGATTATAAAA
>CAYSRI010000064.1:3853-6462 GCA_964433405.1 uncultured archaeon
GCGTTGAACAGAATTCCGAGAAGCCAGTGGAGGATAGCAATATTACTTGCTGAGGGAATTGCCGAACATAACAATAAGGAAGAGATAATTAGAGTGGCGGATGAGATAGCAGGAGCGTTGAACAGAATTCCGAGAAGCCAGTGGAGGATAGCAATATTACTTGCTGAGGAAATGGTAGATAGGATAGCAAGAGCGTTGAGTAGAATTCCGAGAGAGTGGTGGGACATAGCAATAGAAGTTGCCATGGAAAAGCTTGAGCGCCAAAAAAGAGAAGAGTGGCGAGGAAGGTGGAGGGTGGTGGGAAATGACAAAGTATAATTTTAGCAGAGAAGAATTAATCGAATTAATGAGAGTAGCGGATGAGATAGCAAGAGAATTGAGTAGAATTCCGGAAGAGTGGTGGGAAATAGCAATAGAACATGCTAAGAAAAAGCTTGAGTCAGAAATAAAGTGATGTAGGGGTGATAAAAAATGACAGAAGTGACTGAGAGAGTTTCTTCGGGCCAATTAGAGAGTGCAAAGAAGAAAATAATGGAAGCACTTGAGAGAATTCCAGAAGACCGTTGGGAGATAGCAATAGAACTTGCTATGGAAAGTTTGAGACGAGAAAGGATGGGGCTATAGGGGGGATTGATGGGAAATGACAAAGTATAATTTTAGCAGAGAAGAATTAATCGAATTAATGAGAGTAGCGGATGAGATAGCAAGAGAATTGAGTAGACTTCCGAGAGAGTGGTGGTACTATGTTATAGATAACGCAAAAAGAGAAGTTAGGGAAAAAAGAAGATTGCTCGAATTAAGAAAAGCTGTGGATGAGATAACAAGAACGTTGAGTAGATTTTCATACTACGAGCATGAATATATTATAAAATTAGCATTAGCAGAGTTAAAAAAAGAAGATTTTAGGCTACCCATGAAAAAAGAAAAATAAACACTTTACGGGACTTTACGAGACTATGAAATGCAATATTTAAGTAAAAAGCCGAGTGTTTTTTACACTTAGAATTTTCCCACACTTTTCCAACTTAAAGTAATAAGTAATTAATAAATAAGTAATTAATAATATAAGATTGCTTCAGAGCGTGGACGCCCTATCGAAAAACTTATTTTTGAAAAAAGAAAATTAAGAAAGATATGCCCGAATTCCTTCACCTGTATGCAGATCAGATCAAGGCCGAGGTGATCAAAGATTCTTTAGAACCTAAAATTGATCTTTCAATTCATTTCGAAAAAAACTGGATTGAAACAACTTTAAAACCAAAAAAAGCCTCTTTTGAAATTTTAGCAATAGACAGCAGCTCCCAGCACAAGCAGCTTTTCTGGGAAGGGATTTTTTACGTGATAAGGGCGCTGGGGATATGCAGAAACAAGCGATACATGGATCTGGTGGCAAACGTCGATATTTCCCCAAACACAGCGCAGGAACCTTATTTTCTGGGCAGAAAGAGAGAGTGGGTTGAGCACAGAGTTGCTCTGAAAGCGATTGACGATGGATTTTCAGGCTGCATACTTCTGGATGGCTCGATATATGGCAGAGAAGCCCATCTGCCTGTGGAAGCGAGCTTTTCCAACGACAGAGCTTTCATGATAGAGTACTTTCGAACTCTTCTGGAGCTCATGGATGCCTGCAAGAAGAGAGAAATTTGCTTAATCGGACTTAGTAAGGAGAGCAGAAGCTCATTCTTTCGAGAATTTTTGCTGCTGAATTATGCTCTGGAGATAAAAAATGAGCTGGGATTGAATGAAGATGAGATCATAAAGATGTTTTCGGAAATTTTAGATCACAGATATGAAGTACTGAGGAAGGTCAGGGATGCAGATAACGAGAAGTTGAAAGTTTTGGCAGAGGAGCTGCTTTCGAGAAAGCCTGACTTTGCGCTCATACTAAGGTATGCACGGGAAACTGGTTACACTGCACCGCTCCTCCTTGGGGCTTCGGCAAGATGGAGAAGGAGAGCAGAGCAGATTCTGAAAGATCCAGAAGCATTTCTAAATTCTGAATTCCCCGTAAGCAGCCAAAGCGAGGAGTTTGTTGAGAGTGCGATTGAAGTTGTTAGAAGAATCCCGAAAATGCCTGCTGTTGTCTCATTCCATATTCTCCCATCGTTGAGAGATACGCTGATAAGAGTTGACGTGCCCGCTTGGTTTTTTGGACTGGAAAAGAGGTTGATAGATGTTGGATGGCCTGAAAGGGTGAACGTAGATGTTGAAAAGATCATGGATGTGTTCTCAGCAGGCTACTGTGGCCCGGAAAATTATAACATCTGGCTCAAAGCCGCGCATGATGGGGTTAAGCTCCAATCAGACATTTTTGAGAGCATATACTTTCCCAAGGTTATGGACGTTCTGGGTTACAAAAAGGTGAGGAGGGAAAGATATGAGGGATTTTAGGATTGGATATGTTGTTGGTGAAACAAGTCCAACAGAATTCTGGTTCTCTGTTGATGAGAGATGTCATCCCCAACGCTGGGATTATGTTGTTGTGAAGTCGAGAGAGTTTGTTAACGGAAATGAAACTGATGTGGATGTTCTCGCTCAGATAGAAACTATCGTCTCGCAGAGTCTAGCTCTCAGCCGTCCTGAGCTCATGAGCCTGCAGGCTGTTGAAA
>CAYSRI010000064.1:6472-7305 GCA_964433405.1 uncultured archaeon
CTTGTGGAGCCCAGAATCCGTGCAAAGGCCAGAGTTCTCGGTTTTATTCATAATGGAGAAGTTCTTCAGACGAGAAGAGCCATATTCCCTGGCAATCCTGTTTATCGGGCACCGGAAGAAATTCTCAAGAATTTTTATTCCTATCCTGAAGCAGAGAGCCTCCTTATTGGCCATTTGATATCCCGGCCCGAAGTACCGGTTTTCTTGAGTCTGAAAGGTTTCAGAAGACATCTCGCAATTCTTGCTCAGACTGGAGCAGGAAAAAGCTACGCTGCAGGGGTTCTCATCGAAGAACTGCTGGATAAGGGTGCCACAATAGTCCTGATAGACCCTCATGCGGACTACGTCTTTCTCTCCCTTTCAGTTGATGGCAAACCGTACTCGGATCGGGTTACCGTATTCAGAACCGCGAAGAGTACGGGCAGGTACAGCCTGCCGAGGAAAGCGGAGATGTATGAGGTCAAATTCTCAGACCTCAGCCTAGATGAGATAGCGACAGTTTGCGGGATAGAAGAAAGGTATACGAATATCCTTAAAAGTCTGCGAGATGCCCTGAATAATCTGAAAGAGAAGGGGGACTACAGACTCGAGGACTTTATCAGATATTTGGAAAGTCAGGATGATGATGCGGCATTTAAGGCTCTGAACTACGTCACAAAGCTTCAGAGGTTGAACATATTCGGAGATGCGACCACAGACATAAGCAGGATTCTGAAACCTATGCACGTCTCCGTCATGGACTTTTCGGGACTTGAGGACCGCATAGCAGATTATACTGTTTTCAGGCTTCTGACAGAGATTTACTCTGTTAAGGAGAAAAACAGGTTCGAATA
>CAYSRI010000064.1:7315-7894 GCA_964433405.1 uncultured archaeon
GGGAGAGTACTCTATCAAAGTATATAATAAAGAGTATTGCTGCTGAAGGAAGGAAGTTCGGCGTATTTCTGACTTTGATAACCCAGAGGCCAAACAAAATCGATCCTGACGTTCTCAGCCAGTGCAACAGCCAGATAATTATGAGGATGACGAATCCTGAAGACCAGAAAGCTGTGAGGGCGAGCTCCGAAAGAATGAGTGAGAGTCTGCTCAGAGATCTTCCGGGGCTGAATGTTGGTGAGGCTGTGATAGTTGGAGAGATAACAAAGGCACCGGTGATGGTGAAAGTGAGGCAGAGAAGAACCAAGGAAGGGGGAGCAGATATAGACGTCATCGGCAGCCTGAAGAGAGCAGTTGAAAAGGTAAAGGAGGAGAGCAACAGGGAAGCAAGTTTGAAGGAGATCAGAGAGATTATGAAGCTTACGGAGGGGTACTGATGAGGGTAGCGCACATTTCTGACACACATCTTGGTCGCAGGCAGTTCCAGCTCGATGAGAGGGAGAACGATATCTACGAGGCATTCGAGCAGGCAGTTGATAAGGCGATCGAAGAGAGGGCTGACATTCTTATTCACTCTGG
>CAYSRI010000064.1:7904-8424 GCA_964433405.1 uncultured archaeon
ATTGATGGAAGGATGAAGTTTTACTGTGTTCTCGGAGACCACGACAGGCCGAGAAGAAGGGGGATGCCACCGCACAAGCTGTTCGATCTGCGAGTTCTCGGTGTGAATGGTCTGGAGTGCGAGGAGGTTGAAGGTGTTTTAATTGCCGGAATCTCGAATATGAGGGGGAGAGCTGCCGAAATTCTCAGTCAGGAGATCAAAAAATTTGACTCGATAGCAGAAAAGTACAGGAAGGCGATTTTCGTAGCCCACCAGGCTGTGGATAGGTACCTTCCCTTTGAAGGGGCTTATGAGCTCAAGGAAGATGAACTTCCGAGGAATGCAACGTACTGCGCTTTCGGACATATACACTCAAGACAGGTCAGCAGATTTGGAAAGGGTTACTTTGCGTATGCGGGTTCTACAGAGATTCTGGACAAGGATGAAATACCTTCATGGGCAAAAAATGGGAAAGGCCTTTACATCGTGGATCTGGAAGGAGATGAACCCGAGATAGAAAAGGTAGATCTGGACATAAGGC
>CAYSRI010000065.1:0-8314 GCA_964433405.1 uncultured archaeon
ATTTGTCAGCTGTGGCTAATTTTATATGCACTAAGCGCAAATTTGAAATGATGAAGTTAGATCTCGAAAAGCTCAGATATGGAACAGATCTCGTGAAGAGGGGATTCGCAAAGATGCAGAAGGGAGGAGTCATAATGGATGTAACCAACGCGGATCAAGCTGTAATTGCGGAAGAAGCAGGCGCTGTTGCTGTAATGGCATTACACAAAGTTCCTGCAGACATTAGAGCAAGTGGAGGAGTTGCAAGAATGGCTGATCCGAAGAAGATCGAGGAAATCATGGATGCTGTGACGATTCCGGTAATGGCAAAGTGCAGAATTGGACATATAGCAGAAGCAAGGGCTCTGGAAGCTTTGGGAGTTGACATGATAGATGAGAGCGAGGTTTTAACGCCTGCGGATACATTCTTCCACATCTACAAGAAAAATTTCGTTGTACCATTCGTCTGCGGCGCAAGAAGCCTTGGTGAAGCTGTGAGGAGAATCTGGGAAGGGGCAGCGATGATCAGAACTAAAGGAGAAGCGGGAACCGGCAACGTCGTAGAAGCTGTAAAGCACATGAGGTTGATAAATCAAGCAATCTATACTTTGAAAAAGATTCCCGAAGAGAGAATTCTGGAAGTCGCAGTGAAATACGCTTCAAGATATGCCGAGCTTTCAAAGCTTGTAAAGGAGGAAATGGGAGTAGTTCTGGAAGGAGAAATTGTCTACGAGAATTTCACGTTTTCTGAGATAGTAGAAGGAATCCATGCAGTACTGCTGGAGATAAGAGATCTTGGCAGATTGCCCGTTGTAAATTTTGCCGCGGGAGGTATTGCCACCCCTGCCGATGCGGCGCTCATGATGCAGCTCGGTGCAGATGGAGTCTTCGTCGGTTCCGGGATCTTCAAATCCTCAAATCCGGAAAAGTTTGCAAGAGCCATTGTTGAAGCTGTGGAGCACTACGATCAGCCGGAGATAATTTCCGAAGTATCAAAAGAACTTGGAGAAGCGATGAGGGGACTTGAAGTTTCTAAACTGGCCGAAGGAGAACTTTTGCAGACTCGTGGAGCATGAAGGTTGCAGTAATCGGAGTACAAGGAGATGTCGAAGAACACATATTAGCCACAAAAAAAGCAATGAAAAATCTAGGAATTCAAGGAGAAGTGCTGGCTGTCAGAAGACCAGGTATAATTCCTGAGTGTGATGCCATAATAATTCCTGGCGGCGAGAGCACGACTATCAGTAAGCTGATATTCAAAAATTCGATTGCAGATGAAATTTTGGAATTTGCAAATTGCGGAAAGCGCATCATGGGCACATGTGCAGGACTGATAATTTTGGCAAAAGAAGGCGATGAACAGGTTGAAAGAACGAAAACAAAGCTTTTGGGATTACTGGACGTTAAGGTTAGGCGAAACGCATTTGGGAGACAAAGAGAGAGCTTTCAGACAAAACTTGAAATGAAAAACGTCGGAGAAGTGGAGGCAGTATTCATAAGAGCCCCAGTCATAGAGAGCGCTGGTAGAGGAGTTGAGATACTAGCAAGATTCGAGGAAAAAATAGTTGCAGTTAAGCAGGGGAATATACTGGGTCTGGCTTTTCATCCAGAGCTCTCATCCACGAAGGTCCACGAATATTTTTTGAGTTTCGATGAGTGAAACGCTTTAAGGCTGAAGTTGTTTGCAGAGACTATTTTAAATAGATAAAATATTTTATAGAAGACATTTTTATAGTCCAAATCAAAGATTCACTTTCGGTTCAAAGATATTACGGAAAAGGGAACAGTTTATAATTATATAAAAAGCTATTTAAAGTAGTTTTGGGAGAATAGATTGTGGATGAAGCCCTTCAATTAGCCCTTTCAAAAGTTGGAAGGGTAGAAACTCATCCAGGAATTTTACGCATTTACAGATATGACTTTCTCGTAATTCCAAAGCAACTTTCCAGGTTTGTAAAAACTCCTATCTGCATCGTTCAGCCGAAAAGCGATGAAGAAGTACTAAAAATTCTAGAAATATCAGAAAGATTCGAAATCCCTATTATTCCGCGAGGAAGTGGGACCTCTGGTTACGGAGGATGCATAATTCTGGACATGAAGAACTTCAATAAATTCAGTTTCCAGGATGACACGGCAATTGTAGAAGCTGGAGCAGTTTGGATGGACGTTGAAAGATCCGCGAATAGGATTGGAAAAGCATTAAGGGTTTATCCCACAAGTGCGACGGTTTCAACTGTTGGAGGTTGGATCGCGCAAGGTGGCTACGGTGTTGGTAGCTTGAAATACGGGAGCATAGGAGAAAACGTGGAGTGGTTAGAAGTTGCAGACTTTGAAGGAATAAAACAAATAAGGGGTGATAAGCTCGGATATTACATCGGGGCCTTTGGAACTACAGGAATAATTCTCAGAGCCTGTATCAAGCTTAGAAATTTTGAAAGTATAAGAAGTCTTGCTTTTGAATGCACTTTTGATGAAGCCCTCGAAAGGATTAGAGATGCCTATCATGCAAATTTTAAGGACAGATACCACATGAATTTTGAAAAGCTCGGAGAAAGCGACACATTGCTAGTCAGCTACGAGGGTGAGGGTGAAAGTTCCGAGCTCGGAAAAAATCTTTGGAACAGAAGATTCTCTCCACTCAAAGCTCTGAAAACTGATAAAATATACTCTGAGGTTGTTTTACCAATCGATCAAGCTGCGGAGTTCTACAACCAGGTGAAAGAACTGGCTCGCGGGATTGAGGTCATCTTTGCGCGTGATCGGGCGATCTTTTTAGGCCTCTTTGAAAGAGGACTGAAGCCATATCTTCAGGCACTGAAGTTCGTAAAGATAGCGGAGAAGCTTGGGGGAAGTATCTATACCACCGGTCTGCTTTTCCCGCACAAAAACAAACTTAGGAGAGAGCTGGCGGAATATAAAAGGAGCGTTGATCCAAAAAATATCCTGAATCCTAAAAAAGCCATACAGGAAAACGTCTTTTCTAGAATGATGAAAACCGGAGAGAAGCTCCTATGGACAGTTTGATACCTTCCCAATGCATAAAGTGTGGACTTTGCAACGTCTGCCCAGTTTTTCGAGCTGAGAAACTGGAATCTGTATCTCCAAGAGGAAAACTAATTCTGCTAAGCGAAATAAAAAAAGGAGCGGTAAAATTAGACGCTCGAATTGTAAAGGAAATCTACAAGTGCTCGGTCTGTGAGATTTGCAGTATTGTCTGTCCCGCAAATTTGGATTTGGTGAGGTTCTGGGAGGAAGTGAGAGAGGAATTGGTTAAAGAGAGAATTGCTCCGCTGCCACTGCACAGAAAAGTAAGGGACATAACCTATCGGGAGTTCAATCCTTACGGCGGGGACCAGATTAAAAGGTCTGGATGGCTTGATTTTAATGTGGGCAAGTCAAAAACTATTTATTTTGCGGGCTGCACAGCAAGTTTCAAATCTCAAAACATCGCTAAGTCCACCGCGAATGCTTTAAGAAAACTTGGGGTGGAATTTACGGTTTTGGGATCTCAGGAATTTTGTTGCGGCTCCCCGTTCATTAGGACTGGGCAAAAGGATTTGGCGATCATGCTTTTTAAGAAAAACGTTAAAGTATGGCAAAAAGAAGGGATTGAGGAAGTGATAACATCCTGCCCGGGTTGCTACAAAACGATAAAGAACGACTATCCAAAATTTGCGAATGAATTCAGGATCGAGTTTAACTTAGAAGTGAAACATGTTTCGACTGTTTTTGCTGAACTGATGAATATGGACGGAAAGATTGATCTTGCTGCGACTTACCATGATCCCTGTCACCTTGGAAGGCATATGGGTGTCTATGAGGAGCCGAGAGAAGTCATAAGAAAGGCAGGAATAAAGCTTATCGAGATGGAAAGAAATCGTAACTTTGCCCTTTGTTGCGGGGCTGGAGGAGGTCTAAGAACGCAGTTCAAAGAAATCGCCGTTGCTATTGCTGAAGAAAGAATTAGAGAAGCATTAGAAACCGGAACAAATGTTATTATCACTTCATGTCCATTCTGCGAGTACAATCTCTCGAGGGTTGGAGGAAGCAGAGTTAGGGTTTTGGATTTATCCGAGATAGCAGAAAGGACAATCTCTCCTTAACCGTTTGCCTTCTTCCGTCATAAATTGCATTCAGAATTGATTCTTTTTCAGGGCTTTCAAGGTAGTTGATCACTATTCCTACCTGCCTTGCTGTATGCGCATCGCTCCCTCCAATGCCTTTTTTTCCGTATTTAATGGCATATCTCTTGGCGAGAAAGTTAAAATAACTCTTTGCATTGAAAATCTCGACACAGTCTACAAATTTAAAATCTTCCATTCGCAATGTCCCCTTCCGAAGAAAGTCAAAGGGATGGGCTAGCACTGAAATTCCGCCCAGTTTTCTTACCACCTCGCATGTTTCCCTCATTTTCATTCCCTTTTCTATGTTTCTTGAAACACCGTATGCGAGCAAGTGACCGCTGTTTGTAGAAATCTCGATCCCGGGAATGATTATGATTGGTAGCTTTTCGGCAGAGACAAATTCCATTGCGCTAAGCGAACCTTCAATTGTATCGTGGTCAGTGATCGAGAGTACGTCAATCTCCTTCTCTATCGCAGCCTTTATTAAATCACCAACGCTATCCCTCCCGTCGCTGAAATTCGAATGCACGTGAAGTTCTGCTTTTAGCATTTTTACCATCTTATCTCAACTTCTTCAATTCTGAAGTTTGGTTTGACGAATGATTCTTCCAGAGGTGTGCTGTAGCCGTGTTTAAGCATTAAAAGCCCCGTATAGGCTATCATCGCTCCATTGTCTCCCATAAGCTCAGCAGGGGGCGTGTAAAGCCTCGCTCCCCTGTCTTCACACATAACAGAGAGCATTTTCTGTAGCCTCTTGTTAACTCCGACTCCTCCTACGAGTAGAACCTCGTCATAGCCCAAGTATGCAAGCGCCCTCTCGGTTACCTCGGTAAGCATGGCGAAGGCTGTTTCCTGAAAGCTGAAGGCAATGTCTTCAAGCTTGGCCTTTTCCTTAAGCTTCTGTGCTGCCGTGACCATCCCGCTGAAAGAGAAGTCCATTCCCTTAACCACATAGGGCAGCGGGTAATGTTTGCTTCCCTTTTCTGCTGTCTGGTCTATTTTTGGGCCTCCTGGATGATGAAGACCGAAACTCCTTGCTAGTTTATCTATGGCATTTCCGATTCCAATGTCGAGGGTCTCGCCAAAAACTCGATACCTATTTCCACGCCTTGCAATTATTTGGCTGTTCCCTCCGCTAACGTACAGGGCCACTGGGTTCCTAGCTTCTGTTTTCCATCTTCCGACTTCAACGTGTGCAAGACAGTGGTTGACTCCTACTAGAGGCTTTTTTAGCTTTAGTGCCAAAAGCCTAGCAGCGGTTCCGACAACTCTAAGGCACGGCCCAAGTCCCGGGCCCTGGGAAAATGCGATCCCGTCAATTTTTTCTTTCGGAAACCTATCAAAAACAGACTTTATGAGGGAGGGCATTTTTTCGGCATGGTGCTGCGATGCCTCCCTCGGATGTATCCCGCCCTCTTTTGGCTGATAGGGATCGTTAAATAGCAAAACCACGTCTTCTTCATTAACAACAGCAACGCTCAGATTCCAAGCAGTCCCCTCGATACCGAGGACATTCATTTCTTTTTGAATTCTGTATATCCGCACTTACCGCAAGTCAGCCGATCCTTGTGCTCCGCCAAGAAAACTCCTTCACCGCATCGGGGACAAAACTTTCTCTTCCGCACGATCTTTTCCCCTTTTATTTCATAAAATCTGCTTATAAATTCGGGCATTTTATCCCTCCTTTGTCCCTTCTTTCTTTTCTTCTTTCTTCTCAGCTTTTAGCTCAGGGAAGTTTCTTTCGAGTATGTGCTTTTCTTCGATGGCTTTCAGAGCTTCGGGAGTATCGTATATCTTCGCATAAACCTTTGCTTCCCTTTTTCCAAATTCATTTTTTATATAGTCAATCACCACTCTATCAGGCCCAGCGTTCATAAGCCCTGCAACCTTATCTCTTATCTCCGTTCTGGAAGGCGTTTTACCGTTAAAGCTGACTTTCAGGTGCAATTCTTTTCTCTTTAGCAGCGGATTGTATCTTTCGGATTCCACTTTGATCTCCAATCAAATCACCCCCAATTTTCTTAACTCTTCGCTCTCCTCAACTATTTCCATCTGTTTAAGAAGTTTAAGGATCAGGAGCTTTTTCTCCCGATCTATCATGAACGCTACGACCCCCTCTCTGGGTTGGCCGTATAGTATTAGGGAACCTTCTGGCAAAAATATGCCAAGGGGCATTACCGCTAAATCTTCCTCGCCTACTACGAATATCAGGCTCTTCTTTCCGTTTTTGGCATTTTTAACAGCATTTTCGAGTTCCTTAATTAATTTCGAGGTGATGACTGCAGGAGGATTTTCCACTCGAACCCTTTCATACTCTGAAGGAACTTCCAACTCTAAATTCTTTTCCCTAAGCGTTTTACCATCTATTATGACAATATGGGGCAAAATTCCAACCTTAAATGCGCAATAAGCGACAAAATCTCCGACGACTGCCAAGATCTTGGCAGTACTTATTTCGCTGACTCTCTCAAGCACTCTCTCTCCATCTCTGTATAGCTTTCCGTAAGGTTTTGCGAGTTCGGCTCTGAGACTTTCCGGTAGTCTGAGCATCAATCTACCCTCAGGGCGTATTTACCCGGGTTCTTTATCCCAAGCATCTTTGCTATTTCGCTCTTTTCAGGATCTAGAATTATAAGATAACCATACCACTCCTTTGTAAGGTCTGAAGCCCCACAGTTTTTACAAATTATCGTGTCCACATTAATAAATTTGCAATTTCTACAAGCTAGCTCAGCCAATTTTTTCACCTCTTGCTTTTGCGATTTCTTCTTCAAGCCATTTTAAGGCTCCAAGCCACGGTTGTCTCATTGTTAAACCTATTCTGCTTTTTTCAGGCTCTCTCTCCTTTAAGCTTATTGAAACTATCCTTGCTCTCACAAAATCCCCTTCTGTTATTGCCTTTTTGGTTTCTCGGCCAACAAGCCTCTTGTTCTTTTCGTCGAAAACCATGTAATCGTCCGTGATCTGACTTGTATGCAGAAGAGCGTCGAAAGGACCTATTGAGACAAAACAACCAAACTCAACCACTTCAACAACTTCTCCCTCAACAACTTCCTGAAGAATGGGTTTAAAGCAGATAGCATTGAAAACAACGTCAAAGTATATTGCTCCGTCTCCAGAAATGATTCTCCCTTCGCCAATTTCCTCAATGTTTTCAATGCCAACGATCATGCCGTATTCTCTATCCAGCCTTCCCTCAAACTGCTCCCAGAGCAGCGATTCGATCGTTTCTTCCAAATTTTCTCCTATTTTGGAAGGAGGAACCCGGACGGTGTCGCGTAACTTTATTCTAGCATACATAACGCAAGAGCTAATAACTGCGGAAATATAAATTTAACCTACTGTTGCTGCTAACTCTCCTTCCGAAAGGGAGGGGATACAGCAGGGAAGACGAGCGAGAGTAAAACTTTAGTTTCGGTGAATCCTAGCCGAAAAAACTGATCAGCTACAAATTCAGCATTTAACAATAAAAAACGATTTAAGCAAGGCTAAAAGAACGGTCAAAATTCCTTTCGCTGCTTGCTTTCAAGGCTGAAAGAGCTGGAAGGCAAGTAGTGAGAGTTAAACCAAGAAATACGTCTAAAAGATGTTCCAGTTGCGCTATATTGCAGAAAATCTAACTCTAAGGGATAGATGGTTTCTATGTCCTGATTGCAGCTGGAAGGCTGACAGAGACTACAATGCTTGCTTAAACATCCTATATGTAGGGCTGCGAATGCTCGTGGAGAGAACCTCGTGATGAAACGAGGAGGACCTTTGCGTGAGCGAGGGGTGGTTCCATCAACAGCCATCGTTCACCATGGATTCCCATCCAGAAGGCTCCTTATTTTGTCTGTGGTCGCTCTCATTATCCTTTCGAACTTAACCTCTATCTTTTCCCCTTTTCTTTTTCTCTCCAGTTCCTTGAGGTTTACACCTACCAGTTTCAGATGCAATTTGAAAAGCTCGAGAACTTCCTCGCTCGAGAAAGTGAGTTTTATTTCTTCAGTAACTTCTTTTCCCTCCCAAACTTTCCTTATGCTTTCCAGGGTAGAGCTTAAAATTGCCTTTCCGAGTCTGCAATACCTTTCCTCAATATTGATACTGTCCTGAAATTCAAAGGACTGGAAAGCTTCCCTCACAATTCTTGCCAGCATGAAGTCTCTTCCATATTCCTCGAAGTTTTTGAATGCATAGCTAAGATCGCTGCAGTTGGAAAAGCTTGTTGTATA
>CAYSRI010000066.1:0-8207 GCA_964433405.1 uncultured archaeon
ATTATGAGCTTAAGAATAATGATATTATAAAAATAGTATCTGGCGCTTGAAGTTATGGTTTCTTGAATAAGCAAATAAAAAATTTATAAATTAAACCCTCTCGATAACTACAGCCATTCCTTGACCGCCACCAACACAAGCAGTAGCAATGCCGTAATCTCCTCCCTTCTCCTGCAGTATCCTTGCGCAGGTCCCTATTAGTCTGCCTCCAGAAGCTCCAAGCGGATGTCCGATTGCTATAGCGCCTCCTTTGATGTTCACTATTTCGGGATCTATATTCAATTTCTTTATTGCATAGAGCGGTACAATTGCGAATGCCTCGTTTATTTCCCAAAATGAGATGTCCTTTACCTTCAGATTTGCCTTTTCAAGCGCTTTCTGGCAGGCAGGAACTGGGCCTGAACCCATGATCCAGGGTGGGACACCAGCGGTACCGTAGGTCTTTATCTTTCCTATAGGTTCTATTCCAAACTCTTTGATCTTTTCCTTGCTCATAAGCAGGAGACCAGTTGCTCCTGCATTCAACGGTGACGAGTTTCCTGCAGTTATAACACCATCCGGTTTGAAAGCTGGCGGTAGTTTTGCAACCTGTTCAAGCGTGGTGTCTGGCCTCACAGACTGATCTGAATCGACTATCAGTTTCTTTCCATCTGCCTGTTCGGCTTCAACGGGCATAATTTCGCCCTTGAAATATCCTTCTTTCTGCGCTTTCGCTGCATACTGGTGACTTCTCACACCCCACCTGTCCATGTCTTCTTTAGTAATTCCGAATTCCTTATTTGCCAACTTGAAGAGCTCCTCTGCTGTTAGCCCCATTACAAATCCTATATCCATCTTGTAATCCTTGTATTCCTCGGTAAGAAGTCTTGGATTCGGGAATCTGTGCGGGTTGTCTGCGCCCATCGGGACTCTCGTCATGTGTTCAAATCCACCTGCTATTACTACGTCGCAGATTCCAGAAGCAATTTCTAGGAAACTCAGTCCAGCCGTCATCAACGAAGAAGCGCACTGCATGTCAACACAAGTTGTAGAAACTTCATGAGGAAACCTTGCAAGAATCGAGGCCATTTTTCCTCCATATCCCCAGTTTTCCCATATTTGCATTGCGCATCCTATATGAATTCTGTCAACGACCTTCTTGTCTATGTTTGCCCTTTTTACAAGCTCTTCGAGGACTAGAGCCATTAATTCGTCTCCCCTTATCTTGCAAAAGACGTCTCTTTCTGGCTGTTGGGGTCTGCTTCTAGAAAATGGGGTTCTTACGTATTCAGCGATATATACTTCCCTCATATAATCACCATACCAAAATATTGAGATGGGGTTTAAAACTTTTCGTTTTTTTCTAAAATATTTTCGAGGTTGTTTCGCTTTCCACGAATCTAGAAAAGACTCTTTAGAGCCCTTGCTCATCTGGGATGAATTGCTGAAAAGCTTGAAATACCAAATTAAAGAATTAAGGACCTCCCAAATTCACTACACTAATAACTTCTGAATGAGCTTTTTCTCTCTGAAACCTAGCTTAATCGCCATCTCCGTCATTAGGACAGAAAGAGAACACTTCTCCCCAACTGGCTAGAAATCGCAGCAATGCAATCGCTTTAAAAATACTTCTAAGAGATGCTCCAACTGTGGTTATATTTTTGAAAATCTGACACTAAAGGACAAGCGATTTACCTGTCCTAGCTGCGGAGGGGAAACTGACAGAGATTACAACGCCCCCCTCAACATACTGTATGTGGGGCTGGGACAGCCCCGAAGGCTCGTGGAAACAGAACTCCTACCCCTCGTAATTCCTTATCAGAAGGTGATCGAGGGGCAAGTTCTCTCAATAAAGCCTAAAGCTATTTTCGTGAGCAAGGGGCAGTTCACGGCTTCGGGTAAGTTAAATAAAAAGAAAAGTTAATGAGTCGAACACGACAAGCAAGGATCGTAAGCTCTGAATAGCATTTCTGCGAGTCTCTTAAGCTGTTCTTTCGGTTTGTTGATGTTTGCTGAGAGCAGCGCATACAAGTCTTCTTCGATGTTGGTTGTATTCATTCCTGTCGGGATGATCAAGTTCGCATCTTTTACGATTCCGTTTTTGTCTACTGTGTACTCATGGATTAAGGTACCTCTCGGAGCCTCGACCACTCCTACTCCTGTCCCCGCTTTGGTTTGCTTCGGTCTCTCCTCATCCTTCAACTTCACCGCGAGTTCCTCAGCAATCTTTATTGCTTCTTCAGCGTAGTGAACGATCTCTAGCGCCTGGGCGAGGTTGTTGTGGAATGGGTTATCGCTCGGGAACTTAACTGGGCAATCTTTCAGCAGTTCCTTTGCTATTGGATTTAGTCTATTCTTGAACAGGTTTACTCTCGCAATGGCTCCTACGTGGAATCCATGCCCATTCATGATGCAGAACTTTGTGTTCGAATATGGCTTGAAAACTTCTTTTATGTGATTTCTGTAATCCTTCGCTTCCACGTTCAGGCCTCTGTTTGTTACAAGCCTTCCTGCATAGACTGGGAAGTGCACCCCATCATCTATTGCTAGATACTCTGTCGGTCTCTCAAAATCTGGGCACTTTAGGCTAGCGAATAGCTTGAAGGTCTCAATACAGTCATTTAGTATCGCTTTGAAGTCCTTCGCGATCTTTTCCATGTCTTCCCTTGTTGGAAGCTTCGCAAATCCTCCCGGAACCGAGTTAATCGGATGAACGGCTCTTCCACCAACTAATTCGATGCCTCTGTTTCCAACAGTTCTTATCCTGATGCATCTCTTCACAACGTCCGGAAACTTCGCGTAAACTTCGGATATTCCAGTTACGCCCAAATAATCTGCTGCTGCGAGTACATAGAGATGCAGAGCATGATCCTGAACCATCTGAGAGGAGATCATAAATCTTCTAAGCATCTTTGTTTGCTCAGAGGCTTCAATACCCATTGCGTTCTCCAAAGCCTGAATTGCAGCCATGTTGTGCGGCACGGGGCAAACTCCACAAATTCTTGAGGACATCTGAGGAACTTCATCGGCTCTTCTTCCTCTTAGAAAGCTCTCGAAAAGCCTTGAGCCTTCATGGATCTCAAGACGAGCCTCAACGACCTTGCCATCCTTGATATCAAAGTAGATTCTTCCGTGACCTTCAATCTGGGTTACGAACTCGTCATAGATCATAGCTTTTCACCCCCTACATCCTTAAATAACGGAGCCATAGGCGCATACTTTCTGAAGAGTCTGACTATGTCATCTTTGGAGGCTATTTTCTTCAAAAGATCAAGTTCTGCGCTCATCTGCGGTTCTTCAAGCGGACCTCTGCACCCGTCGCATGGCATTCCTGCAGAAGGACATGGTGCTCCGCAACCTCCATAACTGACTGGTCCGGCACAAGGAACTCCTTTCAGCAGCATGCATGGATTTCCCTTGCTCTTGCAGTCCATGCATACAGGCCTTGTGTGTTCTCTCGGAATTCTACCTGCAAATAGATCGCTCACAACCCTCTCAAAGTCTTCAGGCACAATTGGGCATCCGCGGATCATGAAGTCAACCTTAATGATCTCAGGCAGAGGTTTTATGTACAGGGTTTCGATCTTGTCAGCATTCTCGCCGTAAACATATCTTTTCGCCTCATTTATGTCCATGAAGTTGCTTATTGCAGCAATTCCTCCAAAGCAGGCGCAGCTGCCTAAAGCGATCACGATCTTGCTGTGTTCTCTGATCTTCTTCACAAGTTCGAGCTCATGGCTCGTGATCACAGCCCCCTCAATGAAGGCCACATCGAACTCCTCCCACTTGTTCACCCTCTGCCCAAGGCGGAAATGGACGAATTCTACTCCACCAAGGACCCTGTCTATGAACTTTGAATTCACAATCTGAACTTCACAACCTTCGCAATCAGTTAAATCGAAAATCGCAACCTTCGGCTTCATTCAGACCACCTCATATTGACTCGGGTAACTGCTTTACTTCTGCATAGTTGAACACAGGGCCATCGAGACAGCAGTATCGGTTGTTGATCTGGCAGTGCTGGCATTTTCCTACTCCGCACTTCATATGCCTTTCGAGGGATACGTAAATCGACGATTCAGGCATTCCTGCTTTCTTGAACTCCTGAATGACGAACTTGTACATTACTGGAGGACCGCAAACTATTCCTATAGCATCCTTTATCGGGTAATTTAGTTTCGCAAACAGAGTTGTTACAACTCCGATGTTCCCCTTCCAGCCACTCGGCTTACCGTCGGGAAGCTTGTCAGAGTCCACAGTTACGAGGAAATTGCACTCCTTGGCCCATCTGTCAAATTCTTCCTTAAATAGCAGATCTGCAGGAGTTCTGGCACCGTAAAGAACCGTAATCTTTCCGAAGTCTTTCTTGTTGTGCAGCACATAGTTCAGAGAGCTCCTGAGCGGTGCCATCCCTATTCCTCCGGCAACATAGACAATATCTCTGCCCTTTATTGTCTCAAATGGGAATCCCACGCCGTATGGGCCACGAATCCAGACGTAGTCACCGGCTTTCATCCTGTGAAGGGCATTGGTAACATTTCCAATCCTTCTTACACACAGATCTATGTACCCCTCCTCGTGGGGGCTTGATGTTATTGAGATGGGCGCCTCACCAATTCCAGGGATTGAGAGTTCGACAAACTGCCCGGGCATATATTTAAAGTCCTTAGCCTCGAGTCTGAAAACCTTGGTGTCGTAGGTTTGCTCTGTAACCTTAAGGATCTTGCTCTTAAAGGGCTTGTATATATTCTCCATCTTTACGCACCTCCTAACTTGCTAAGATTTTCTCTCAAGTCTATATCGGCAGGGCAAAAAGTTACGCACCTTCCGCAGCCCACGCAGCTCGGAACGCCAAATTCGTCAACAAAGGTCTTGAACTTGTGAGTGTATACGTTCCTGTACCTGGCTTTCAGGTCCTTTCTGAAGTTATGCCCACCTGCTACCCTTGCAAAGCTAAGAAGAAGGCAAGAATCCCAGCACCTCACCCTCTGTCCCTCATTGGGAACCACGAAGGTTTCGTCAATGACATCATAGCAGTAGCAGAGCGGGCAAACTAGAGTGCAGTTTGTGCATGCGAGGCATTTCTTTGCAGTTTCTTCCCAGATTGGATTATTGTAGTCTTCTAGAATCTTTCTTCCGATCTTGTATATGTCGAGCGGTATTTTTTCTTCGTATTCTATCTTCACTTCCTTCTCCTCCACGGTCTCGGGGCCGAAGTAAAGCTGCGAGAGGAGCTTTCTACCCTTTTCCGTCATCGAAAATCCTATATAGCTGTCTCCTTCAGCCTTCAGATACAAATCGCAGGAATTCGTAAGTACGTTGGCTCCTGTGGACTTGCAGAAACAGCTCTCTGACGGCTTGCAGGAGATGCCAACAACGAGCATTTTTTCTCGCCTTGCCTTGTAGTAGGGATCGTTCCAGAAAACTAGGTCAAGCCTTCCGATCGCATTTACGTCGCAGAGATGCAATCCGAAGAATGCTATCTTCTCGTCTGGAATCGTTTCTTTGAACTCGCCGCCATCAAATGCAAAAATGGGGTCCCTGTAAGGGAGCAAGAATTTTTTCGGTGGCAAAACTGTGGTTGGGTAGTCCAATGCGATCTGGCTGAAGTCTTTGACTTCCATTAGTACGTAGTCCTCTTTTCTTTTAACGGGTGCTATAACTTTGTATTCTTTGCTTATGTCATCAAACAGCTTTTTTAAATTCTCCTTCTTTATCTTCTTTCCCATCAAAGCTACCACCCTCTAAAGCTCTGGTTAGCGGAAATCATGGGAATATAAATAGATTGCGAAATATTGGGTTCTTTAAGACTTTTAGAGTTGTTACTGGAAGGAGTTTTTTTGCTATTCATAATAATTAATTTGTTTTAACTTACGTTGCTGCTAATTTCATTCCGAAAAGGAGATAACAGCAACGGAGCTGGGAATCGGAAAGAGATTACAATGTCTTCTTAAACCTAAATGCAGGATAGCAATCCTCGAATGCTTGTGGAAAGAAACTTTCGGTGAAGTCTCTTGTGTTAGCTAGAGGTAGTTAACAGCGAGCCTTTTAAATATCTCTCTGGATCTCTCGAGACATATGCACGAGTGGGCAATTGCCATGTCGGTGGTGAGCAGCGTTGAGAAGTGGTCTCTGGAAAGGAACTTGGATGTAAAGAAGGTCTTTCTCTCAATCCCTTCGCTCTCAATGCTCGAAGTGGAAATCCTCCTCGAGGCATTCAACGCGATCAAAAGGGAATCAAAGATCTGCAATGCAGAACTCGAAGTCCGCGTTAGAGATCAGAACTTCAAATGCAGAAGCTGTGGAAACATTTTTACCTTGAAAGAGATAAGTGATCAGCTCGATCCAATCTTGAGGGATTATGGCGAGGAGAATCCGCTTCACATAGTCCCTTCACTCATAACAGCGTTTGCAAAATGTCCGAAATGCAGTTCTCACGACTTCGAAGTCGACTCATCAATCAGGGTTGAGGGGATAGAGGTATGAATCCAATTCTTGAACTTGCAAGGGAGCGTTTTAAAAATAGAAAAGTTCTCGCTGTGATGAGTGCGAAGGGGGGTGTTGGAAAGAGCACAATTGCCTCCCTTATAGCTCTTAATTTCAGTGAAAGGCAAAAAACAGCTTTAATTGACCTCGATATCTACGGAAATTCCACTCTAAAGCTCTTCGGAATTCAGAAGCTTCACGAGGTAAGCAAAGAAGGAATAGAGCCATTCAGGATTGGGAATCTCTCTATTTTCAGCGTAGGCGGGCTTGTTGGTGATCACTACATAGTTTTGCCTGGAAAGGAAGAAGGAAATGTGCTCGAATCTCTTCTCGGCCTCGCCAATTTGAAAGAGGGTATTGTGGTTATCGACACGCCTCCCGGGATGGGAGAAGAACTTCTGACACTGAAAAGGGTAATGCAACCTGAAATAGTACTGGTAACCCTTCCCTCAAAGCTTTCATTACAAATCGTGAGGCAAATGTTGGAGTATCTTGTCGAAACGGGCCTCGAAGTTGACGCGATAATAGCAAACATGGCCTTTTTGGAAGATGCTTCTGGAGTTCTGTATCCTTTTGGAAAACCTGAATTTGTCAAGGAGCTCGGTGAAGAGTACGGGATAAGAGTAGAGTTTCTGCCATTCGATCCCGGACTGGAGGAGTTTGTTGGTAGAATACAGGACTATTCAGGAGAACTCAGAAAAAGGTTGAGGATTTTTAGTCACATCCTTGATTAATGTGATCGTTTTTTGTTCAAGATGGTAAGTATTAAATATGCTTTCTCTCATCTCTTGCCATGGCGAAGGTGAAGGTAGGAGTTTTGAAAATGGGTGCTATCGGAACCGCAGTCATTCTTGAATACCTGCTTGATGAAAGGGCTGATAGAGAAGACATCGAAGTCCGTGTTGTGACAAGTGGGGCAAAAATGCAACCTGAGGAAGCTGTTATCGCGGAAAAGCTGAAGGAGTTCAACCCTGATCTGATTATAGTTGCCTCACCCAACGCTGCATTGCCTGGGCCAAAGGCAGCTAGGGAAGCATTTGCTGGGAAGCCTGTTATAGTGATTAGCGACGCTCCTGCAAAGAAGGCGAAGGATGAACTTAAGGAGAAAGGCTTTGGTTACATCTTCCTCAATGCCGACTCGATGATTGGCGCTCGAAGGGAGTTTCTTGATCCAACAGAAATGGCACTGTTCAATGCAGATGTGCTTAAAGTTCTTGCAGCTACAGGCGCACTGAGGGTTGTTCAGGAAGCGATCGATAAAGTGATAGAAGATATAAAGGCTGGAAAGAAGCCAGAGTTGCCACAGATCATCGTTACAGCTGAAAAGGCCGTCGAAGCAGGAAGATTCACAAATCCTTACGCCAAAGCAAAGGCAATGGCAGCCTACTTCATTGCAGAGAAGGTTGCAGACATTAACGTCCGTGGCTGCTTCGTTGAGAAGGATTACAACGTTTACGTTCCATTGGTCGCTTCTGCGCATGAAATGATGCGCATCGCAGCAATTTTGGCAGACGAAGCGAGAGAGATAGAGAAATATGGGGATAAGCTCTTCAGGAATCCTCATTCGAGGGACGGAAAGATTCTCTCTAAAACCGAACTGGTTAGCAAGCCACAATAAAAATCTTGATTTAACTTACCGTTGCTGCTAAGTCCCCTTCCGAAAGGGAGGGGATACAGCAGGGGAGGCGGGTGGGGATAAGGTTTATATATTTTTTCTAGTGAATAGTGACAAGAAAATGATA
>CAYSRI010000067.1:0-7421 GCA_964433405.1 uncultured archaeon
GCCCTGAGTATGTTTATCAGTGCACCTGTTTCTATCGCCGCAAGCGAGATTATCGGCTCCCGAACAGTCTTTGAATCGAATCTCAAAAGGAAAAGCATTTCGTCACCTCCCTAGAAGCTTGCTCAGGCTCTCGCTTGTAACGATACCAAGAACCTTCCTCCTGCTGTCGATCACAGGTAAAGCCGAGATGTCGTGCTTTTCAAGCTTGCTCACAGCTATCGCTATTGGATCCTCCGGATAAACTGTAACGACTTCCCTCGTCATTATATCCTTCACCTTGTTCGATTTTCTGAAAACAGCCTTAGCTATGTCCCAAGACGTGACTATGCCCCTAAGAACACCTTCACCGTCCACAACCGGCAAATGGTTGACGTTCTTCTCTATCAGAAGCTTTGCGGCATCCTCAATGCTCCATTCCTCCCCGATTGTCACAGCTTTAACCATCACATCCTTCACAACCCTGATTTCCTTCTGCTTCATCGGCTTGATAACTTCCTCTCGCTTTAACCCGGCCACAGGAGCCGTAAGCAGGAATTCACCTTTCTCTATCATCCTCTTAAGCTCCTTCATTATTTTTTCTGCCATGTAGAAGCTCGAAAGCGGTGAAACCCTGACATCTTCGCCGTTTATCTCGACCTTTCCGCTCTTTAGCTCTGCGTAGCTCACCTCCCTCACAACTGGCCTTGACCTCCTCGCAACCCCGAAATCGATTATTGTCGTCTTTATCTCGCTGTCCCTCACAGCCAAGGACCTTGCAATTTCCTCGTCAAGCACTGGAATCGGGATTCCAATTCCAACATATATCGAGGGTGCGTAACCCGGAAAGTAACAGGCTTTTAAGAATCCAGGCTTCATCTCCTTAAGATTTCCCTTGACCATAAGCGTTCCGAAAGGCGGTGAGTGCTGAGTTCCCTCGCCTATTACGTAGCCCTTTGCCCCGCAAAGGAAGATCCTTGTACCAATGCCGATTGTGCGGTATTCAGGATCGTTGTTCAGCGGAGATATCTCCCCAGTGCCCGCGAACGTGACGTTTCCGTAGTTCGGAAGGAGTGTTCCCATGTATGTCCTCAAAAGCCTATCAGAAGAGTTCGTGGCTGCCCTGTACCGTTGATAAGCGTTTCTCGGGTTTATCATCTCCGCCTGGTTTATGTCCTCTAGAGAAACAGAAGTCTCTATCTCCTTCCTCGGATAGCAGTCCGTTCCGTAGCCCAGAGCCTTCAGCTCCACTTCCCTCCCTGAAACTAGCTCCTCTATAACGTGCGAACCCCCATAAAATTCCCTAGTTTCCGAGGGCTTTGTCGCCCCGAGGTAAGCATCCACAGCTGCGAGGCCGGCGTAAGCTTCCACATCGTTCAGCCATACTTTTTTGAACTTTATTGGAGGATCAGCATGGCCAAAATTAAAAACTGCTCCCGTTGAGCACATCGCACCGAATGTTCCTGTTGTGACGACATCAACTTCCTTTAAAACCTTCTCGGGGCCCAGTTCGGAAATCAGCTCTTTAACTTCTTTCGCAGTTACAACGCAAACGTCTCCTTTCCTGATTTTCTCGTTTATCTCTTCGATCGTTTTCACGGAGTTGCAAATGCTGCTCAGCTTATAAATCTTTGGAAAATTTAACCATTCGAATATTCACATTGTTCATAATCAGTCAAAAACGGAAAGAAGGAAAAGATATAAATGTCTTAAGAATGTCTTTACCCCATGTCAAGAATTTTGGATTTAATGAATAAGAGAGTTCTATTCGTCCTCGTCATAGGAAACACAAAAACTGCAGAAATCCCGGGAATAACGGTTGCAGGAGCCAACCCGGATCTGATAAAGTACACACCGCCTGCAGATGCCGAGCTGCTTTATTATGGCAGATGTCTGAGCATAGACTCAATTCCAGCAACACCGGACGGCAAGCCAACACCCGCACTGATTTCTCGTACGGTGCTTAGGCTTACAAAAATACCAGTTCTCGTAGTTGACTCAGGGCTGATGGTAAAGCCCAAGATTCCACATGTCACGCTGGGCGCCCCTGTAGGAAAAAACATAGCAAATGAAAGGGCTATGAGCTATGAAGATGCCAGAAACACGGTTGAAAACGGAAGTATTCTGGGCGACCAGCTGGCAAAGCTTTCAGATCTGATAATCATTGGGGAGAGCATACCCGCTGGAACAACCACTGCCGGCGCCATCCTGAAGGCCCTTGGGCTCGAGCCGAAGGTATCATCAAGCATGCCCTCGAATCCTGTGGAGCTGAAGAGAAAGGTAATAGAGAGTGCCGTAAAAAGGGTAAAGAGCGAGGATCCTATCGAAATTATCTCGGCTGTGGGAGATCCTGTGATCGCGGGGATCGTCGGAATTCTGAAGGGCTGCAAGAGGGCACTGCTCGCCGGCGGAACACAGATGATCGCGGTTGCAAACCTTGCAAAAAAGATTTCTGACTGCGAAATTGCAATTGCAACAACAGAGTTCGTTGCCGGAGACAAGACCGCAGATCTATCGCTTGCACCCTGCGATGTTTTCGTCGCTAAAATCCCTCTTGCAAAATCGAAGTACCCGGGGCTTAGAGCTTATGCAGAGGGGTTCGTAAAAGAGGGTGTGGGTGCGGGAGGACTCAGCTTTTTCGCTAGCAGGGTAGGAATCAGCGAAGAAGAACTTCTCTTTGAAATCGAAAAAGATTACGAGAGAATTGTCCTGAAAACCCGAGAGTGAAAAAGCTCAAAACCTTTTTAAGGCAAGAATCAAAATTTTTATCATGCTCAGAATTGTAAACCTTAGTGTCGAAGTTGAGGGAAAAAGGATTCTTCACAACGTAAATCTGTACATAAAGAAGGGAGAAACTTTCGCATTATTCGGTCCAAACGGAAGCGGAAAGTCTACTCTTCTCAATGCCATAGTTGGGAATCCTGCATACAAGATCACGGGAGGAAGAATAATCTTCAAGAAGGTCGACATCACAAACCTTCCAACGGATGAAAGAGTTAAGCTTGGACTTGGAATGTCATTCCAAAACCCGCCAAAAATCAACGGAGTTAAACTTATCGATATCCTGCGGCATTGCGCGAAGTTGAGCGGCATGGGCGAGGATAAGATTTTTGAATATGCCGAGAAGCTCAGGATGAGGGAACATCTGAACAGATCGATAAACGTCGGATTCTCAGGGGGAGAAGTGAAGAGATCCGAGATCCTCCAGCTGCTTATTATGAATCCAGATTTCCTTCTGCTCGACGAACCGGACAGCGGGGTCGATCTCGAAAACATAGCAATCGTCGGCTCCGCGATAAGAGAGATACTTCAGAGGGATAGAGAGGATAGAGAAAAGGGCGGGCTGATAATCACGCACCAAGGCCACATTCTAGACTACGTCACCGCAGATTATGGTGTCATCCTATACAAAGGAAGGGTTGCCTGCGTTGGGGATCCAAAGGATATAATTGCACAAATAAGGAAAAACGGTTATGAGGGGTGTATTGCGAGATGTCTGAAGGATATGGAGTAGACACCGAAAAGCTGAAAGAAGTCGGTATAGAGCTTGATCCGAAGAAGCGCTCGGGGACTTTTCTTCAGAAAGACCAAGAGCCGCTGAAGTTCGCATCCTTCTACGAGGGTGTTGAGGTGATGAGCATAAAGGATGCGATAAAGAAGTACGACTGGGTCAAGGACTATTTCTGGAGGATTGTAAGGAGGGACCAGGATGAGTTCACCAGAGAAGCGGACAGCGAGGAAACTAACGGGTACTTTATAAGGGCCCTGCCGAATGCCAAGGTGGAGATTCCCGTCGAGGCCTGTCTTTACCTTCACAGGGTAGGAAAGCAGAAGGTTCACAACATTATAATCGCCGAGGAAAATTCCGAGATAAACATAATCACCGGCTGCACATCCGACAGAGCTGCCGTTGGAATGCACATAGGAATCTCCGAATTCTTCGTGAAGAAGAATGCGAAGCTAACATTCACCATGATTCACAGTTGGCAGAACAAGATAGAGGCCCGTCCCAGAAGTGCTGCGATCGTTGAGGAGGGCGCGACCTTCATCAGCAACTACATACTTCTGAACCCCGTAAAGCTTGTACAGATGTATCCAACGGCCTACGTGGGAAAGAATGCGAGCGCAATTTTCAGCAGCGTCATCGTGGCACTTGAGGGTGCAAACATCGACTCTGGTTCAAGGGCAGTGCTGAAGGAAAGCGGAGCCAGTGCCGAGATAATTTCCAGAACAATAAGCAGGGGAGGAAAAGTGATCGCCCGCGGACAGATAGTAGGCGAGGCAGAAGGTGTTAAGGGGCATCTTGAGTGCAGGGGCCTGATACTCTCAGAGAAAGGAGAAATAAACGCAATACCTGAGCTAATAGCAAAGCATCCCAATGTTGAGCTGAGCCACGAGGCCGCGATAGGGAAGATTGCGGAAGAGGAGATATTTTACTTGATGTCAAGGGGCCTGAACAGGGATCAGGCAGTATCCGCGATAGTCAGGGGTTTCATGGAGATCGAGATCAAGGGGCTTCCAGAGGTTCTGAAGACCGCAATAGACAGGGCAATAGAGGATATGAAGAACGCTCTATGATAGCAACGATTGAAATCGAGTGCAGCGAAGATGCGCTGAAGGCCCTGAAGCCCGAGGAAACGAACGCGATTAGCAAAGCAAAAATTTATCAATCGGAAGGAAAGCTGAGAATCGAGATATTTGCCGACACGATATCGGACTTTAGGGCCGCAATAAATTCGTGGCTCAGGCTGATAAACATGTGTTTGGAGATAGAGGTGTTGGTATGAGCGAACTTCCACCGCAAGTCCAGAATCTGGTTGCACAGCTTCAGCAGATTCAACAGCAGCTTCAGCTCATAGTGGGTCAGAAAGCTCAGGTTGAGGCGATGCTTGAGGAGGCCAGGCAAGCTTTGGAAGAGCTGCAAAAGGTTGGTGAGGATGCAACGATTTACAAGGCAGTGGGGAGCATCCTGGTTAAGGCAACAAAGGAAAACGTGATCAAGGAACTGAACGAGAAAAAGGAGAGCTTCGAAATAAGGATCAAAACCCTAGAAAGGCAGGAAGAAAGGCTCAGGGAGAGATTTGCAGAACTTCAAAAGAAGCTTCAGGGATTTCTAGGCCAGCCAGCAGCCCAGTAGCCTAAGAATTTTAGTTATCATTTTTAAATTTAAACTTATAACGCATAAATGCCTTTACGAGTGCTGCAAGATCCCTGTCAACCCTGAAGAACTCGGCGGAGTTTATTATAACCTCCTTCCCGACTTCAACCTTTTCTTCAAGTTCGTCTGACAGAACAACCTCTCCGTTCTGGGTTTTTTCGTAAGACTCCATGTTCTCATCGATACCGACAACAAGGAACCTTTTCCTGAAAAAGTACGGCTTCATTTTTCTGTCGAGAAAGCCGAGGGTCACAAAAGTTTCTTTTGGAATTAATGAGGTCCTCATCGCTATTGCTCCCGAATTTATTCCCAGCTCACCTTCTTCAAGCTCGTAGCTGTATCCTCCGATTCTGCTCACATATATATCCGAAATCACCTCAACCGGGTACCGGTACATCATTTTTATCCTTAACCAGCACCTATAAATCGATTTTGCTCAAAACTAATGCTGATAAAAGGTCGGGAAGTTCAAGGAAGGTCTTCCAATTAAAAATTAGGTCCATTAATGTCTTTCAAAAAGCTCCGATAGCTCTTTTGCGATCTTGAGACCCTCTTCTCTGCTAGAAGCCTTGGTAATGATGTGAATCTCCTGATTTGAGGATCCATAGGATAGGATTGCCCTCAGGTTTCCCCTTTCGTCAACTCTTGTGATCTTGAACCTAAGTCCATGCCCTGTCCTCGTTCCCTTGTTCTCGATCCTCCCAAATATCACCCTAATCACCTGTCTATGGGATAGAATTGAGCCTATCAGTCTTAAGCCTTCCCTGTCGCCTATGACCGTCTTGTGTCTTCCGCTGAAGACCACATTTTTTCTCTGGGATCAAACATAAATTTTTAGCGATTCAGGCAAAAATTTTAAGCTTTAAGCAAATTAAACTTTGATGGAGACTATTAACTCAAAGGACATGCGGATTCTCGATCTGAACTGCGAATATTTTGGCCTCAGTAGGCTTCAGCTAATGGAAAACGCCGGAAAGGCAGTTGCAGAAGAAATAATGAAGAGGTTCAGCGGAGGAAAGGTTGCTGTCTATGCAGGAAGCGGGAACAACGGAGGCGACGGATTCGTAGCAGCAAGACATCTAAGGGGATTTGACGTCGAGATATTCCTTGCTGGAGAGCCTAAAACCGATATCGCACAGAAGAACTTCGAGATTCTGAAGAAAGCAGGCTACAAAATTCATAAGATCTCAGAATGCGATGCAGAGATAATCGTTGACGCTCTTCTCGGCACCGGAATCACTGGCAGGCCCAGGGGAGATTATGAGAAGGCAATTGAGATAATAAACAGCAGTGAGGCTTTCAAGGTGGCAGTTGACGTTCCAAGCGGTCTTAATACGGACACAGGCGAATACGAGATCGCAGTTAAAGCCGATCTTACCGTTACGTTTCACAAAATGAAGCCCGGAATAATTAAAGCAAGAGATATCTGCGGAGAAGTCGTTGTTAAGGACATAGGAATTCCTGAAGCATTCGAAAAGATCTGCGGGGTTGGAGACGTTGTTGCAACCTACAAGAGATTCGAGGATGCACACAAGGGTATGCATGGCAGAGTTGCAGTTATAGGTGGCGGGGACTATACTGGGGCCGTTGCTTTCGCAAGTCTGTCTGCCTACCATTCGGGGGCTGATATAGTCATTACAACAGTGCCCGAGAGTATAAAGAGCGTCGTTGCAAGCTTAAGCCCGAATTTAATCGTCAGAGGTCTGAAGGGGGAAAAGATTACACCAAGAAATCTCAGGGAAGCTGAGGAGATAGTCAGAAAATGCGACGTTGTGGTCATCGGAATGGGTGTTGGCGAAAACCCAGAATTCAGGGAATTCGTTGAAGAGCTCCTTAAGAGTTGCAAGAAGGCCGTTCTTGATGCCGAAGGTATAACAGGGAACATTCCCGAGGGGGTTGAATGCATACTTACACCACACCGAGGAGAGCTAAAGAAAAACTTTGGCGCTGAGCCGAAAGACGTGCAGAAGATTGCAAAGGAAATTGGAGCCGTAATTCTGCTGAAGGGAAAGGAAGATATAATAACCGACGGCCACCGGACAAAGGTTAACAGAACGGGAAACGCCGGAATGACCGTTGGAGGAACGGGGGACGTGCTTGCCGGAATTTGCGGGGCGCTTTTCTGCCTCGATGACGCGTTCCACTCAGCCTGCGCTGCAGCTTTCGTGAACGGCTACGCTGGAGATCTCTGCCTTGAAAAATACGGATACAACTTCACATCGGTACACTTGATCGAAATGCTGCCCGAAGCTTTCAGGAGGTGTCTTGACTGGAAATAGACGAAGTT
>CAYSRI010000067.1:7431-7879 GCA_964433405.1 uncultured archaeon
TCTCAGGCTGTTGGATTTCTTGAGAACTTATTTTCATCCTTTAAAACTAGGAAATACGTCAGCGAAGGTAAAGAAAGCCTCCTAGTCGAAATTTCGAAGGGTGAAAAAACCCTCATGCTCTCCTCCCACTTAGACACGGTCCCATGCAGCGAAGAGCTTCTAAATCCTATAGTGGTCAACGGAAAACTCTACGGCAGAGGTAGCGCAGATGCAAAGGGTTGCGTTGCCTCAATCTGTTCCGCCGCGCTTTCTCTTCCAGATTCAGAAATTGGCCTCAAGCTAGCCTTCACGGCCGACGAGGAGGTTGGAGGAAAAAACGGGCTCAAGAAGGTATTCGAAGCCGAAAAATGCGATGCAGTGATTATTGGGGAACCAACGGGCTGTGACTCGATAAACGTTATTCAGGGCTGCGTTCTGGCCGCTGACCTAGAATTCGAGGGAAAGGATG
>CAYSRI010000067.1:7889-8184 GCA_964433405.1 uncultured archaeon
CATACCGCAGCAAGGGATTCCAGAGAAGGAGCCATCTTTAAGGCTTCTGAATTCATAATCCATGCTTCGGAGTTTTTCAGAAATCTCAGGGGGAACTACGAGCCATACACAAGCCTTTTTGAAAGTCTTGGAATCCTTTTCACCCTTAAAACCTGGGAAGCAGCATTCAATCCTTCCCTGATAGAGGGAGGGGTCAAGAGAAACGTTGTGGCGCCAAAATGCAAACTTTCTGCGGATATCAGGTTTGCCCCCTGGATAAGCATCGATGATATCCTACGCTTCCTGAAAAGGGATG
>CAYSRI010000068.1:0-2393 GCA_964433405.1 uncultured archaeon
ACGAGCACTTGGCCCTTGGAAAAGGAAACGTCGATTTAAGCGAATTTCCTCTTACCAAATATGATGGTTATATAACGATTGAAACTCGTGAAGAGAAGTCAATTCTTGAGACGAGAGAATATTTAATCCGTTATCTTGAGGGAAATTTATGATCGCCCGCGAGCTTGAATTCGAAGGTCATTTGATAGACTCAATGATATTTCCAAAGGTACTAGATTTAATCCTAGATCTCGAAGGCGAGTTTGAGATTGTAGAATTCAGAATAGGAAAGAGAAAGGAAGACCCTAGCTATGCAAGGATTATAGTTTTCGGAAAAGACGAGGGGCATTTAGAACTAATTCTGAAAGAGCTACATAAAGTGGGGGCAAGAATTCCTGAAGCCGAGGAAGTTCAGCTGGAAGAGGCTCCAGGAGATAAAATTTTGCCCGATAACTTCTACGTTACGACGAATCATCGTACTTTCGTCCACTACAGGGGAAAATGGATCGAAGTTGAAAGAATTGCGATGGATCGGGTAATCGTAATAAAAGACGGTAGGGCCTTGTGTATGCCCATAAGCGAGATTAAAAAAGGGGATCTTGTTGTAGTTGGAGAGAAAGGTGTCAGAATCATTCCGCCTGAAAGGCCGAGAAAGTCCACTTACTTCGAATTTATGGGCGGAAAGGTTTCCTCAGAAAGACCTACGGAAAAGATGATAGAGGCAATAGCCAGGGAAATCGTCGAAGTGAAGAGAAGTGGAGGAAAGATTGCAGTCGTTGCAGGACCAGCAGTTGATCACACCGCTGCCAGAGATGCGCTTGCCGGGATGATTAGGGATGGTTTTGTAGATCTTCTTCTTTCAGGAAATGCCCTAGCAGTACACGACATTGAGGTCTCATTGTTTGGTACTTCTCTGGGCATGGACATAAGAACCGGCAAGCCTGTGCCCGGAGGTAACAGGCATCACCTTTACACTATCAGCAGAATAATTGCAGCCGGGGGAATAAGAAAGGCTGTAGAAAAAGGGATCGTTAAGGATGGAATAATGTATGAGTGTGTTAAAAGGGAAGTTCCTTTTATTCTGGCAGGTTCAATCAGAGATGACGGACCACTTCCCGAAGTTATCACAGATGTCATGGTTGCAAAGGCTGAGATGAAGAAGGCTCTGGAAAGTGTGGACATGGTCCTAATGCTCGCAACAACCCTTCACAGCATTGCAGTCGGGAACCTGCTCCCTTCATGGGTTAAAACGATATGTGTGGACTGCAATCCTGCCACTGTGATGAAGCTGATGGACCGTGGAACTCACCAGGCAATTGGCGTTGTGACTGATGTTGGTCTATTCTTACCGCTTCTATACGAAAAGATTTCAGAGTTGGCGAAAGGATGAATTTTAGTTACCTTGCTGCTAAGCCCAATTCCGAAAGGGGACGCAGCAGGGAGATGAGAGTAGTGAAGCTCAAGAACTAAGTGTGGGGTTCAATACGAATCCACACTTAGTTCAAAACCCCAAGTTAGTAACTCTGTATTAACATAGCCCGCATGTTAAATAGATCTGCGGGATAAGGGAGCTGTGAGCCCCTGAACCGGCAGAGAGGGGAAGGGCGTAAAGTTTCCCTTAACGCCAGAAGTTCCGTCTCTCAGGGAGTAACTCACATTCCTTCTAAGACTAGGCAAAAAATAATAAGCAGAGACATCTTGGTAGAAAAAGGTGGTTTCATGCAAACTCTTGCCGGGCGTGTTTTGTTCCAGTTCTACTATGATATAGGTGGGGAAATATCGATGGAAAAACTCAATCTAAGCGAACTCACAGTTATTCGGAAAGCTCAGCCTAAAAGTGTTAGAGTTCTGGCTCCTAAATTTGAAGAAGCCGGATTAAAGCCTGTGGTAATAGATCTCGGTGCGAAAAAAGTTGAGAACATAAATTTTAACGTGGAAGCAAAAGTTTTTCCAATAGGGGTTGTAGAGATAACACTTTCTACCGAATTCAGGAATTTGAGCTTTGAGGACGTCATAAGACTCGTTAACATGTCCGAAAGTTTTGTTAGAGTAGAGGACAAAGAAGTCGAATTTGAAAAGATTTCGGGTGAATTTTTTAGAACGCTGAGAAGCAGGATCCAGAAGGCATTAATATACCCGTATGAACCCTACGATCAACCAGAGATTTACAGAGTTGTAATCCTCTCGTCAATTGAACCAAAGCTAAGGGCCGAGGAGTTCATATCCAAATTCAAGAAGCAAATCGCCGGAATACTGCGAGGAGAGAAGAGCTGGGAAAAATTCAGCGAAAGAGAGGTTGAAGACGTGCTTAGATTCCAGCTGAGCTATTCGGAAGACGAGGCGATCGTAGTTGACTGGTACTCTTCGCTGATCTTCGGTGGCGAAGAGTACGTAGACGAAATTATACAGACTAT
>CAYSRI010000068.1:2403-8100 GCA_964433405.1 uncultured archaeon
TAAAAACCTACGACAGGCTTCTGGACAAAAGGATCGAAAAAGCATACGGTTCGCTTCGCTCAGTCTTCGTTCACTCAGGGGTTGGAATTGCTTGGCTGAGCAAAACTTATGCGGAGCTTTCAAGAACTGCCAGCGAGCTTGCAGAGCTCAGAATTGAAGTTGTCGACTATGTTCATGATTTAAGAAACATTCTGAAGTTCACAGGTGATTGGTACCTAGGAAAGCTATACTCGGCCTTGGGAGAGCGATTTAGGATTATGGAATGGCTAAACCTCGTCGATAAAAAGCTCGAGCAGCTTCAGGAGCTCTACTCGATGGCAATGGAGAGGGTGGATGTCTATAGGGCCATGAGTCTCGAATTTCTGGTTATGCTGCTGATAATTTCCCTTGTGATTCTAGAGGTTATCATGGTAATAAGGCTCTGAAATTTAGGTTTTCCTAAAATTTATAAACAGAAATCTCGCCCTTTTTGGCGGGTAGATCGATGCTTACACTTGATATGGCCACGGGAAAGGTGAGGGTTAAAGAAATCCTAGGTGGAAAGGGTTTTGTGCGGAGACTCGCGGATATGGGTCTGGCTCCTGGCCAGGTTGTGGAGGTTATGAGCAGAGGACCACCCGTAATTGTGAAAATCAGAGATACTAAGATCGCAATTGGCAGGGGAATTGCTAAAAAAGTGGTTGTGGAGTATGCAGAATAGAGTCTACCTTATTGCACAGCCAAATTCCGGAAAAACCACCCTTTTCAATCTTCTGGCTCATGAGAATTGCTATGTTGCGAATTGGCCCGGTAAGACGGTTGAGGTATTTCAGGCTAAGATCGTGCATCATGGGAAGGAAATTCTGCTTGTGGATCTCCCGGGAATAAACAGCTTTAAAGCCCTTGGAAGGGAAGAGAGTTTGACGAAAGAGTTCTTGCTTAAAGACGAAGAAGGCGTAGCCGTTGTATTAGTCAATGGTGAATCCCTCTACAGATCCTTTTATTTCGCAATTCAGGTTCTTGAAATGAAGAGCAAAGCGGTTCTGGTAATAAATAAGTCGGATTATCTTGAAAAGAAAGGAGTTCATATAAATCTCGAGATTCTTAAAGAAAGGCTTGGCGTTGAAGTCGTGCAGATCAGTGCTCTTCATGGCACAGGGATTAACAGGCTCATGGACAGAATTTTGGATGTTTTGGAGGGCAGAGTGAAGGGTAAGGGGCTTAGAATCGACTATGGAATCCTTGAGCCATATATTGCAAAGGTTGAGGAGATCTTAGGAAGCAGAAGTCTCGCAGTTAAGGCGATAGAGGAGGATGAAGTTTTCGTTCATCTTTCGGAAGATAAAAGAATTGCTGTCGAGGAGATAAAGAAGGAGATCGAAAACAAGTTTGTAAACCCCGAGGAAATCATTGCAATGTATCGTCACAGGTTTGTTGAAAGCTTGCTTAACAGTGCTGTAAAGGAAGTTAGGGTTTCCAGAGAATCAATTGAAAAGAGACTTGACAAACTCTTTTTCGGGAAGCTTGGACCTGTTTTCTCCATCGCAATTTTGTTCGGAATTCTCTTTCTGGCTTTTACAATAAACACGGGATTTCCCATGAACATCATTGCTAGGTTTGCAGGCTACGATACAATTGCAGAATTTCTCGAAAAATACAGTCTTTCAGGTGGGATTTCTCTGTTTTTCGAAACAATTTCGAGTATACTGGATGAAATACTTCCAGATACACCGCTGAAAAGTCTACTCATAAACGGAATACTGGCTGGGATAGGTGCCGTGGCGACTTTCTTCCCGCTGATCCTCATTTTAAATTTCCTGATGTCTCTTATAGAGGACAGCGGTGTAATGGCGAGAATTGCAACGTCTATGGACAGATTTTTCTCCTTGTTCGGATTAACAGGAAAAACTGTTTTTCCATTTGCCGTAAGCTTAGCCTGTAACGTTCCGGGGGTTATGACCTCCAGAATTCTTGAAACCGACGGGGAAAGGATTAGAGTTGCGCTCGCGTCCCCCTTTGTGATATGTCAGGCAAGACTTTTGGTTATCGTTCTTTTCGTGGTATTTCTTTTAACCTCTCCGGTTCTTCAGAGCGGGATAGTAATTTTAATTTATCTCCTTTCAGCCATGCTTTTCCTTGCAGCGACAAAGATCTACGGAAAAGCTGTAAAAGAGGAATCTTCAGAACTTCTCCTTGAACTTCCGCCCTATCACTTCCCAAGCCTCAGGGTTGTTTGGTGGATCACATGGGAAAGAAGTAAATCTTTTATCACCAAGATCGCCGGTTTTCTCTTGGCTTTCTCGATTCTTGCGTGGTTAATGGACTACTTCGGGATTACAAACATCATCGGAACTTTTATAGCAAAAATATTCTCACCTCTTGGGTTAGAAGATCCGAGGCTTGGTTTTGCAATTCTAATGGGGTTCTTCGCAAAAGAGCTCGTAATTTCCTCTCTAGCCGTCTCATTCGGAACTTCAGATCTGTCTGAAATTTCTGCCCAGCTAGCCTTAAATGCACCCCAGGCCGTTGCTCTTATCGTTTTTATTGCCTTCTACACGCCCTGCGTAGCCACGATTTCGGCAATACACTCAGAAGTCAGGAGCTATAGACTTTTAATCCTTTCGGTAGTATTCCAGCTTCTGGTTGCCTATGCATTGGCCTTCATCAGTTTTGTTTTGTTCAGCACAATTTTAATGGCAACTTAGTTCTTTGAGCAAAAAAGAAAATTTGTCATTCGCTGCGAACTACCTCTCGCTCACGTAAGGCTTCTTGCTTCACTGAAAGGTTCTCTCTGCGAGCATTCGCAGCCCAAAATTAAGTATGTTCAGTGATGTATTGTAGTTTCTGTTCCTAATCGCAAAAAACTTCGCAAGAAAACTATATAAAATTTTAATCCTGCTCATCTTCCCTGCTTTATCCCCTTCGGAAGGGGGAATTAGCAGCAACAATAGGTTAAGGAATTCATTGAAGGGTTCGGATTAGGATGAGCACTTCTTCGAGCAAAACGCCGGGGGTGGGATTTGAACCCACGCGGGCGATGCCCACACGCTATCTGTTCCGGGAACTCCAGGCGTGCGCCTTGCCACTCGGCAACCCCGGCCCAAAGAGCCATGGTAATCTGAAAATATATGCCTTTTGGACTTTCAGCCAAAGGGAATAAAAACTTATTACGATTGTGCGTAATTGCTTTGTGGTAAGAGGTCTTGAAAGATACACTGCAATAAATAACGGAGCCGCAGTGGCTAAATTCCAAATACTCAGAAGAATCGAAGCAGAAAAGGCTGAGAATTTCGAAGAGCTTTTGAAAATTCATTCAAAGCTAAAAAAAGACTTTAAGAAAATCCTTTCGGATTCAACTATCGAAATTTTAAAGCAAGAACCCTCTCAGTACTCACTCCTACACCTGAAAAGGGACATTCTCAAGGAAATGCTGAAAGAATGCAATTTCTGCGAGCGAAGATGCGGAATAAATAGGTACAAAACCAAAGGATTCTGCAAGTGCTCGGATAAAAGCTACTACAGCAGCGAATTCTTGCATATGGGTGAGGAACCAGAATTAGTCCCCTCGCATACGATTTTCTTCAATAGGTGTACATTTGCATGTGTCTTCTGCCAGAATTACGACATAGTATACAGCGATGATCAGCCAGTAAATCCAAAAGAACTTGCCATGTTGATAGACATTCGCTACAGACAGGGAAGCAGAAATGTGAACTTTGTTGGCGGGAATCCGGATCAGCATGCCCACACGATATCGGAAATTTTGATCGATGTCAGATCGAATATCCCTGTAGTTTGGAATTCCAACATGTATCACAGCTTAGAGCTTGCGGATATAATTGAGGATTTCGTTGACGTCTGGCTGGGTGATTTCAAATATGGAAACGACCGCTGTGCTTTGAAGTATTCGAAAGTTCCGAGATACACTGAAGTTGTTCAAAGAAACTTTCTAAGAGCCAAAGATAACGGGGAGCTTCTGATTAGGCATCTGGTAATGCCAAATCATATTAAGTGTTGCACGGCCCAGATTGTGGACTGGGTTGCGAAAAATTTGGGAAGGGGCGTGAGGTTCAATTTGATGTTCCAGTATCACCCGGTATTCAAAGCCTTTGAGTATCCCGAGATTTCTAGGAGGTTAACACCAGAAGAAATGAAGCTTGCCCATGAAATAGCAGAAAGGGAGCTATGGAATCTCGTATGAATTTGCAAGAACTACTTGATAAAATAGAGATGGCCGTGCAGAAGAGGGTTCTGAAGGGCGATGTCTACGACGCCGAAATCCTAGCAAGATGTGGGGAGATTTCTATTGTTCTCTCGTCTGGCCACATCCCTCCTGGAACCGCCGTTGCTTGGTGCGATCATGATATTACGCCCTTTGGCTGGGTTATAGACGTAAGAAAGGCAAAAGGTGGATATTTGCTCGCAATAAAAGAGTTGGAGGAAGTCGACGGAAAAAGAATTGTTGAAGCGGAAAGTTTACTCAGCATAGCGCTTAGAAAAGAATTCGCAAGCAGAATTGATGAGATTTTAGACTTTGAATACTGGAACGGAATTAAAAAGGTATCCGCTCCTGAATGGCTGGACAGATGGCAAAAAGAGTGCTTTTCCGCTTCATGCTCTTTGGATAATGGCGAAATACTTCTAGTTATTGGTCCCCCAGGAACTGGGAAGACAACCTTTATAGCAGAATCTGCAAAAAAGCTTGCAGAGGAATTTAGAGTCTGGGTTACATCGAACACTAACATTGCAGTTGATAATGTTCTGGAAAAGCTTAACAGAGCGCTTAGAATAGGACATCCTTCAAAGCTTACAGAAGAAGTACGCAGACACAGCGTAGAAGCAAGAATACTGTCTTCAATAAGATTCAGCAATTATGAGGAGCTAGCGGCTAAGATATCTTCAGCATATAAAGAGATAACGAAAGTTCAGGAAGAGATAATCAAAAACGGAAGAATCGTTGTTGGATCTACAATCCTAAAGGGTGCGATGAGCGTTCTACGAAATTACGATTTTGATATCGTTTTTATCGATGAGGCCAGCAATACCTGCATCTCAACCGCACTTATAGCACTCGAAAAGGCTGAAAGGGCGGTAATAGTCGGGGATCCCTACCAGTTACCCCCTGTCTATGAAATAAACGTGCCAAATGCTGTAAAGTTTTCCACCTTTGGCTATCTTTACGAGATCTTCGGAAAAAGTCTGTGGCTCAAAAGACACTATAGGTGCAATGCAGATATAATTGGTTTCTCAGCGAGAGAGGTCTACGGAAATCTCGAAATCGATGAGAGGTGCTATGGAATTAAGATACCCAAAGTTGAGACTAGCATTCCCGAGGTAGGGGACCCAGAGAAACCCGTTTTGTTCATCGACTGCAAGGGCGAAGAGAAAAGGATCGGGGCCTCAAAGATAAATGAGGCTGAAGCGGAGAAGGCTTGTGAAATCTGTGAAGAGCTTGTGGACGCGGTAGGGGAAGATGAAATAGGGATTATTACACCATACGTAAAGCAGAGAGAACTTATCAAGTCAATCCTGGCGGATTTCGGTATTAACTCTGAAGTTGCAACCGTTCACAGCTACCAAGGAAGGGAAAAGGATGTGATAATATACTCGATTACGGCAACGAAAAATTTGTTTTTCCCTTCGGACAAGAAAATCTTCAACGTCGCTCTTACAAGGGCCAGAGGAAAGTTCATTGCACTAGGGAATGCAGAAAGTTTG